>NZ_JUEE01000227.1:0-47089 GCF_000802135.1 Desulfosporosinus sp. BICA1-9 | reverse complement strand
GCCAAAACAAGGCCATTTCTGCTGATTGATATTTATGAAGTTATTGCTTATGATTAAATTGACGTGACAATTGTCAGAGTAATTTAAATAGTTCACTCAACTTAGAGGGGGGTAGAAATGCCAGTATTCGTTGAATTATTATTTATAGTTATGTCAGGATCCCTGCTGCTAGGAGCCCTCCTATCTTATGTCTTACAAAAGCAACCACGCTTAAGCATTTTGGTGGGATTTACGTTTGCCAACCTTGCTTGCCTGGCAGGACTAATTTTAGGTCCAACACTCCTGTTGGCTAAGCACTCCTTAGACGTAATCTTGCCATGGTCTGTTTTCGGGATTAGCCTTCAATTTAGTCTTGATCCTTTAGCGGCTTTTTTTATCACAGTTATCTCAGTCCTCAGTCTTCCAGTGTCTGTCTTTTCTTATGGTTACGTCAGTGTCTATATTGGCAAACAAAATGTAGGAGTTTTAGGGTTATTTTATAACCTTTTTATCCTTTCAATGCTGGCACTAGTATCCAGCAGTAACTCGTTTATGTTCTTATTTTTCTGGGAAGTAATGTCGTTGGTATCCTATTTTTTAGTGGTCTTTGAACATCAGGATTATGGAGTTCGTAGGGCTGGTTTTATTTATATTGTGATGACACATATTGGTACAGCTTTTATTGCGATTGCTTTTTTACTCTTATATAAAGAAACTGGCAGTTATGTTTTCGCTCAATATTCTGCTCTAGCTCATAATCTTTCGCCAACGCTTAAAACAGTTATTTTTATACTAGTTACACTCGGATTTGGGACTAAGGCAGGAATAATTCCTTTGCATATTTGGTTACCAAAAGCTCATCCAGCTGCGCCAAGTAATGTTTCGGCCTTAATGTCTGGAGTTATGTTGAAAACAGCGATTTATGGGTTTATTAGAATTGTCATTGACGTTTTAGGTGTTGGATCAGTTTGGTGGGGGGTATTAATCCTGTTCATTGGAGCTGTCTCGGCCGTATTAGGTGTGATGTATGCTTTAATGGAACATGATATTAAACGGCTGCTGGCCTATCATAGTGTGGAGAATATTGGAATTATCTTAATGGGAATCGGTGCTGCTCTTGTTTTTAAAAGTTATGGCTACAATGATCTTGCTTTGATTGGTTTGACGGCGGGCTTATTTCATGTGTTAAATCACGCTCTTTTTAAAGGCTTACTTTTTTTAGGAGCTGGGGCAGTTCATTATGCGACACATACTAGAAATATCGAAGCAATGGGTGGGCTTCTAAAACGAATGCCTTGGACTGGTTTCTTTTTTCTGATTGGTTCGCTTGCAATCTCGGGTATTCCGCCTTTCAATGGTTTTGCCAGCGAGTGGTTAACGTACCAAGCTTTATTGGCCTTGGGTTCGGCGAAACTTGGGGCAACCATGAATATTATAGGACCAGTTCTAGGAGCAGCTTTGGCCTTGACAGGTGCTCTGGCCGCTGCGTGCTTTGTTAAAGCTTTCGGAATTATGTTTCTAGCCATACCTCGCAGTATAAATGCAGAAAAAGCTAAAGAAGTACCTCGTACAATGCTGGTAGGGATGGGCCTTTTAGCTTTGTTATGCTTGATCTTTGGGGTTATGCCTTTTATGGCCATTAACCTGTTAAGTCCTGTTACCTTCAGCCTTATAGGCATGGAAACAATCCCGCTGCTGGGTGAGTATCGCTGGCTGAATGTTCCTCCGATTATGGGGCAGGGTGTCGCAGTTATAAATACTAATTCCATATCCCCTCCCATGATCCTAGTTGTTTTGGTATTGAGTGTCCTGTTGGTTTCTTTATTTATTAAAAAGTTTGCTAAGTTTAGTAAGGTTCGAATTGATGAGACCTGGAATTGTGGGTCAGATCTCACCTCTGAAATGGAGTATTCTGCGACCTCCTATTCTCACCCTATTCGTATCATGTTTCGCGCGATATTCCAGCCAACTAGAGAAACCAAGAAAGAGTTTGTGCTTAAACCGTATTTTACAAGTCGCATCAAATCTCAAGGGGCCATTAACCCTTTTTTTGAAGATCACCTTTATAGACCGCTGCTCAAACTTTTTCTTAAATTTGCTGATAAAGTTACAGCCTTACAATCCGGAAGTATTCATCTTTATTTAGGGTATATTTTTGCTGCTTTGGTTGTTCTGCTTATTTTTGCGAGATAGGGGGGGATTGTGTGCTTCGGGAAGCAGCTATCGGTGCTTATCAAATAGGCTTAATTTTATTATTAGCGCCTTTACTCACAGGAATAATCAAGAAGACGAAGGCTTTTTTTCAAACACGTAAGGGGCCCACTATTTTTCAACCCTATTTTGATCTTTATAAGTATCTACAAAAAGAGTCCGTGGTATCTGAGCATACCTCATGGATTTTCCGGGTAACTCCTCTAATTTACCTTTCTTCGATGTTAGTGGTAGCTGCTATAGTACCTGTTGTTGTAACTCAGAGTTTATTAGCCTTCACCGGAGATCTTATTCTTGTTGTTTACCTTTTTGCTCTGGCACGGTTTTTCTTGGCTCTAGCAGGCGTAGATGCCGGAAGCGCTTTTGGCGGAATGGGCAGTAGTAGGGAGATGGCCGTAGCTGCGATTGCAGAGCCAGCTTTTATGTTACCGCTCTTTACTATGGCGGTTGCTGCGGGAACATCAAACCTTACAGGAATTGTACAAAGTGTCGTCAATGGAGGAGAGGGTGTCTTAACGGTCGCTCATCTAATGTCTTTTGTGGCCTTATTTGTGGTTGCTGTTGCAGAAACTGGACGAATTCCCGTCGATAATCCGGATACTCATTTGGAGTTAACCATGCTTCATGAAGGAATGCTGTTGGAATATTCAGGAACGAATTTGGCGTTGCTATCCTACAGCGTTTCGATTAAACAGTTCTTGATTTTCACATTGCTGGTCAATATCTTTTTCCCTTGGGGAATAGTCCTCGTCTCGGCGGGTATCGGGGCGTTGATTTTAGGGACTTTAATGTTCATTTTAAAATTATTAGTCATAGGAATGGTAATGGCGGTTGTTGAAACTTCTTTCGCTAAAGCTAGGTTATTTAAGGTGCCTGATTTGCTCCTAGCTTCTCTACTAATCGGCTTGTTAGGACTCGTTTCTAAGTTTGTGTTCAGGGGGTAATTTAAGATGGAGATGCAAAATTATCAGGGTTTTGTGAATTTCTTAATCACCTTACTCTTAGTTACAACATTTTTAATCATTTTAGCCCGCCGTCTCAATTCAGTCATTGTGGCCGTCATTATTCAAGGCCTCCTACTTGTAGCCTTAAGTGCCACGTTGGGTTGGACGACTGGGATTCATGAAATGTATATCGCCGCAGTATTAACGTTGGTGGTGAAAGTTGTGATAATTCCTGTTGTGCTCATCAAGGCTGTCAACATAGTAGCGATTAAGAGGGAGGTTGAATCCTTTTTGAATATGAAGATGACCTTACTCTTTGCCGTTTGTCTGGTTTTTATATCTTATTTAGCGACTGGACAAGTGATTGGGAAAGGGTCTGGACTCCTCCACGGGGCGTTGCCTGTGGCTGTTTCCTTGATGTTGATTGGTTTATTCCTGATGATTAATCTGAGATTTCCTATTATGCAAATTGTAGGATTATTTGTTATGGAAAATGGAATCTTTTTAGCGGGGATCGGTACGACGATTGGCATGCCTTTAGTGATTGAGTTAGGAATATTTATGGATATTATGGTAGGGGTTTTAATCATGGGTGTGTTAGTGTTCCGAATTAATCAGAGCTTTGACATCATTGATCGAAAAAATCTAAGGAATTTACGGGGTTGATTTTATGCCATTGATTTTAATTGCTCTACCCTTAGTTATGGCCTTGTTATGCCTGATGGTCACGGATAGAAGACTATTAGGGGCTATAAGTATTGTGGGCTTGGCAACGATCGTCTTCACGACTGTGCTCATAGCCCGACAAGTATTTGCGGGTTCTAATGTGGTTTGGGGTCAGTTTATCTTCATTGATGCTTTAAGTTCGTTAATTCTTTGTCTTGTGGCCATCATTGGGTTGATGGTTGCTTTATATTCTTTAGGTTATCTGGCCCATGATATTCGAGAAGGGGAGTTGTTGGAGAGGCGCTTGAAATATTATTATTTTTCGGTGTATATCTTTGTTTTTACCATGTTTCTCGTGCTAGTCTCTGCGAACTTGGGGATTATGTGGGTAGCTGTAGAGGGGACGACGCTGGCCACTGCTTTGCTGGTTGGTTTTTACAATAAACGAAATTCTTTGGAGGCCGCGTGGAAATATATCATCATCTGCACGGTGGGAATTATCTTTGCTTTGTTCGGAACTATCCTTTTGCATTATGCGGCAGTTTCGGTGACCGGCGAAAGCGGTTCTTTAGATTGGCAGACCCTGAGACGGGCTGCTCAACAACTGGATCCCAAGTTACTTAAACTTGCTTTCATTTTTGTTTTAGTGGGTTATGGGACGAAGGCGGGTTTAGCTCCGATGCATACATGGTTGCCTGATGCTCATAGCCAAGCTCCTTCTCCAATTAGTGCAATGCTTTCAGGAGTCTTGTTGAATTGTGCCTTTTATAGTATTATCCGTTTTCACTTGATTGTTTCAGAAGCCCTCGGGCCACAGTTTTCGTCCAATTTAATCTTAATTTTTGGAGTCCTGTCAATCGCAGTTGCTTTACCTTTTATTCTTGTTCAGCACGACATAAAAAGATTGCTCGCTTATTCAAGTGTTGAGCATATGGGGATTATTGCCGCTGCAGTGGGCTTGGGCAGTAAATTAGCCCTGTATGGTGCCTTCCTTCACATGATTAATCATGCCTTAACTAAATCTTCGCTCTTTTTCATAGTGGGTAATGTTTGTCAACATTATCGGACCAAACGGATTATTAGAATTAAAGGGTTAGTTAAAACTATGCCCATAACGGGTCCGGCTTTGGTGATTGGGGGCTTAGCTATCGCTGGATCCCCTCCCTTTAGTATCTTCATGAGCGAGTTTATTATTCTTAGTTCAGGTTTTGCCCAAGGGAGGTATGTGGTTTCGAGTTTAATTCTTATCTTAATAACCTTAATATTTACGGGAATTATTTACGCTACGAGTAATATGGCTCTTGGGACTCCACCGAACCGAGTTAAGGTGGGCGAGCGTGGGCAAGGGAAATTTGCCATAGTACTTGTTTTGATTTCACTGGTGCCCGTCGTTATTTTAGGAGTCTATATCCCGGTATTTATTCAGAATGTTCTCCATCAAGTAACTGCCGTTTTTGTAGGAGGAAACTAGTAATGATGAGGCAAGAAAGGGTTATTGAGCTTATTTCTAATTTCTTTGAGGAAAGGGTCATCATCGCTAAGGCCTATGTAGATGAACTTCATCTGGAAATCAATAAAAACGAAATTCTTAGTCTGGCTGTAAAATTACGTGATTGGGGGTTCCCTTTAATCCAACTTACAGCTACGGATGAACGTAGTATCCAAGGCCAGTTTCGCTTGTTTTATACATTTGCTAATGACGAGGAAAAGTTTCTGATTGTAGTGCGTGTCTGTGTAGCAGAAGTTGAACCGTCATTTCCTTCCATAATGAATGAAGTCCCGGCGGCACATTGGTATGAACGCGAGATAAGGGATCTATTTGGCTTGGATCCTATCGGGCACCTCGACAAACGGCGTTTGGCGGTACATGAGGATTGGCCGGAGGGGTTGTATCCGCTGCGCAAGGATTCTAATTTAGACATTGAGGTTCCCAGGACAAATGGTCAGTTTTCGTACGATAGAGTTGAGGGAGAAGGGGTTATCCAAGTTCCTGTTGGACCCATTCATGCAGGAATTATTGAACCAGGGCATTTCCGATTTAGTGCAGTGGGTGATACTGTCTTAAATTTGGAGGCTAGATTCTTCTACACTCATAGGGGAATAGAGAAACTAGCTGAAGGAAAAACTCCCTTAGCAGTCTTACCGATCGTTGAACGAATCTGCGGGGCTTGTTCATTTTCTCATACTACAGCTTATTGTCAGGCCCTTGAGAAACTCTCCGGAACTGAGATTTCCACACGAGTCAAGGATATCAGAACCGTTGTTTTGGAACTTGAACGCTTATATAACCACGTCGGAGATGTCGGAAACATATGCGCTGGTATTGGTTTCGCGTTCGGTACAATGCATGGAGCACGACTGCGAGAAGGGTTAATGCAGCTCAACGAAATAGTTTTTGGGAGTCGTTTCTTGAGGGGGATTAATACCCCTGGCGGGGTAAGACGGGACATTTCAATACAAAACATCAACCTTATTTTAGTAACCTTAGAGAAATTAGAGCAAGAATTTAAAGAATTGGTAGAAATAATGTTTGATACAAATTCCTATATGGATAGAGTTCAGACTACCGGTATACTGTGGAATCGGACTGCCAGAGACTTGCACGCAGTCGGACCTGTAGCAAGGGCTGCGGGCGTCGATCGGGATGTGCGGAGGGACCACCCTTATGCAGCTTATGACCGCGTTTCATTCAAGGTGCCAGTTTATGAGCAAGGGGACGTTTTAGCTAGGGTTAAAGTACGTGTTGCTGAAACGTATGAATCCATCAACATCATTCGACAGATCCTGCTCTCTATGCCGACGGGAGAATTAACTCAACAATTAGGTAGGGAAATGATTCCCTACAATTATGCGGTGGGAATGACGGAGTCCCCTCGAGGAGAAAATGTACATTTTATCATGATCGGTAAGGATCAAACTATTTATCGCTATATGGTTCGGTCAGCCTCTTATGTGAATTGGCCGATCATTCCTTTGATTGTGTCCGAAGATATTATTCCTGATTTTCCTTTAATTAACAAGAGTTTTGAGCTATGTTATTCTTGCCTTGATAGATAGGGAGTTTGAGTCGATCTTGTTTTTATACTAAGGAGGACCATGATGTTGAGGATTTTTAGTAAAAGCTTAAAGACAGGTATCGTTACGACGGACTATCCTAAAAATCCGACTGTTCCGGCGTCTGGTTTTCAAGGACTACCGGAGTGGCAGGAGCAAAGTTGCGATCTTTGTGGCCAGTGTTCGGACGTATGTCCAACCAAGGCCATAAAATTGCGGAATAGCAAGAGTGAATCTTTTTGGACAGTGGACCCTAAGAAATGCATTTTTTGTGGTTATTGTGTTGATGTTTGTAAGCAGCATTCCTTGGTTCAAGGTGTGGAATATGAATTAGCTGAATTAGCTGAAAGCGTTGTTCGAGCTCCTCATGTTCAGGCCTTTAAACATTCAGTTCACATACGCCACCTCGATTCAGGGTCCTGTAATGCCTGTGACTGGGAAATGACGACTCTAACCGGCCCTGTTTATGATATACAACGTCTGGGCTTTGATTTTGTGGCTTCTCCTCGTCATGCCGATTTGCTGATGGTGACTGGGCCAGTAACCAGAAACTTAGAAATTGCCGTGCATAAGACCTTTGCAGCTACCCCCGCACCGAAACTTGTCTTAGCTGTCGGCACCTGTGCTTGCAGTGGTGGTATTTGCGGTAAAAGCTATGCTAGTTCCGGTGGAGTTAATAATATTATTCCGGTAGATGTCTTTATACCAGGTTGTCCACCGCGGCCACAAGCCTTAATTCAAGGCTTACTCAAAGCAGTTGGCAGAGCTTGAAACAAACTTTCTCTCGTCAATTAAAAATAATCCCTGGAGCCTGCTGAAATTAGGCTTCCAGGGATTATTTTATCTTAAAAGTATTGTAACAAATTCGTGCGAAACAGTGAACCTGTCCCAGTGTTTTCCCTACACACTTGAAAAAGTGTGTTAAAAGGACCGTCCCCATGACACGCTTACGACACCCCCTTGTTTCAGAATTTAATATCTAGCTCTTTAATCTTGCGATAGAGCGTATTGCGTCCGATTCCTAAGATTTTAGCGGCTGGTGCGATTTTTCCTTTGGTTTGGGTTAGTGCATAGAGGATCGTCTGTTTGGTTTGTTGATTTAGTAAGGTTTCGGTAGCGGGTTCGGATTTTGAAACGGTCTGCTTAAATTCATCCGGCAAGTCTGCTACGGTTAGAATCGAGCTATCTGCTAAAGCAACCATGCTCTCAATACAGTTCTCTAGCTCCCGGACATTGCCAGGCCAGGTGTGCGCTAATAAATGGGAATATACATCTTCTTGAATCCCCAAGATTGGACCGCCAAACGATTCGCAGGCTTTACGGATGAAATGGGGAACTAAATCTCTGATGTCTTCAGATCGTTCACGCAATGGAGGTAATTCTATGGTGACGACTTTCAGACGATAAAATAAATCTAAGCGGAAACGTTCTGTCTCAACCAGCTCGCAGAGGTCTTTGTGCGATGCGGTAATGACCCTTACATTAATTTTTATAGTTTTTGTATCCCCGATTCGGGTAACTTCCTTTTCTTGGAGTACTCGAAGGAGTGCCGCTTGTACATTCAAGGGCATATCTCCAATTTCGTCAAGGAAAATAGTCCCCTTGTCCGCTAATTCAAATTTCCCGGGTTTCCCGCCTCGGCGTGCTCCAGTGAAGGCACCCTCAACATAGCCGAATAACTCGCTTTCAATCAGTGTAGAAGATAGTGAAGCACAGTTCAAAGCAACAAATGGCCCTTCGCAACGTGGACTAAGCTGATGAATTGTCCGAGCAATTATTTCCTTACCTGTCCCGCTTTCTCCGTGAATGAGTACGGAAGAATGGGTTGAGGCAACTTTCGAGGCTCGTGCCAGAGTGCGCTGCGAGAGCTGGCTATTTCCTACCCATAAGGTATTGGATGGAGATTCCTGAGCGAGCTGAAGCGTTCCAACGGCACCTAATGGTTGGCCAGCTTCGTTGACCACACGATTTAAGCGAGAGGAAATGTCTTGCCCGGCGTGATCTTTTAAACGGAGATCCAGAGAATGTCCACTTAACATCCATCCTTTGGGCGTACTGAAGATGTCTACGGCGAGTTGTCCGATGATATCTTCTTGTCTACGCCCAAGCAGTGCAGCGCCGAGAGCATTGATGTTAGTAATAATGCCGGCGTGATTAATGGACAGAAATCCTTGTTGTAAAAGTGAGGAAGCTAGCTTGGCTCCTTCTTGGTAAAATTTAAGCTCATTCTCTAGCTCAAAAAGTCGCAAGTTTTTCTCAATCATACTTGCGCCCATCGTCGCGATGGTTAAGATCTTTTGTCGATCAAGACTGGCTTCCCCACTGATATCTAAAACTCCTAGGGGCGCACCCTTGCTGTTTTGAATCGGGGCAGCCCAGCAGGCTAAGAAATGGTTATCGTGTACAAAGTGCTCCCAACCGAAGACGGAGATGGGGGCATTATCACGGAGAGCAGTTCCGATGGCGTTGGTTCCTCGAATTTCTTCACTCCAACTGGCGCCAGGACTTAAATTCACCTTTTGGGCTTTACTCATAAAGGGCGCGTCACCAATAGCTTCCATAATATAGCCATCGTTATCCCCCAACAAAACGGTGTAATTCGTGCTTCCAAGCAAACTAAAAATGTAAGGCAAAACAGTTTCGCCCGCACGGATTAGAGAATTTTGAGCCTCTCGGCGTTCATTAAGGCGTGGAATAGACAGAATGTCCTGATTAGAAATTAGCGAATGGTCTACTTGAAACTCTACGCTTCTCTGCCAAGAACGAAAGATGGAAGGAGTGACTTCGGATTCAACGCTCTCGCCATTTATAAAACGATTCCAATGGTTCCCCATATCGCACCCATTCCTTTCTAGGCATAGATTTTCTTTATCCTTATGATTGTCAGAATACCATATTTATATAAATCAAACAACAGGTTAGTTGGAAGTAGACTTGCAAAAACTGTTCCATATTGGAGCGTAAGTATCGGCAAAACTGATCGAAAACGGAACAACTAGTAATTTTGGGTAGTCTTACAACCTTATATCTAGTTTTTTTTGGATAAAATTTAGTGTTAAATAGTTTGTGTTAAATAGATTGTTTTAGTTAGTTTAAGTTAGATTAAGTTTGGTTTAATTGGAATAAGTATATTCTAAAACTTTAATTGCAAGATTAATTCTTAAAATTTGGTTTAATTTTGAAGTTTGAAACATTTGGTATGATAATTGCTATATAATAATGAGTAAGACCGCTTTGGGGTTAGTTTTTAAGTTTAATTACTGAAGGAAATGTTTAGCGGAGAAAAAGAAACGAGGAGGAAGATTCATGGGTGGGTATGCTGGTAAAATTCTGCGCATTAATTTAACAGAGGGGAATGTTAGTACTGAGCCTTTAAACATGGAACTTGCGAAGAAATATTTGAGTGGGCGTGGGCTTGCTGGGAAAATGTGTTTTGATGAAGTCGCAGCAGATGTAGATGCTCTTTCTCCCGAAAATAAAATCTTTATTTCTACGGGAGCACTCACAGGAACAAACGCTCCAACGTCTGGCCGGTATATGGTTGTGACAAAATCCCCGCTCAATGGAGTTGCTGCCTCTTCGAACTCAGGGGGATATTGGGGAGCTCAGCTTAAGTTTGCTGGTTATGATATGGTAATCTTGGAAGGCAAAGCAGCTAAACCTGTGTATATTGCCATTAACGACGACAAAGTGGAAATTAAAGATGCAGCTAATCTCTGGGGTAAAGATGTTTATGCGACAACAGAGGCTGTATTGCAGGAATTTGGGGATGAAAAAGCGAAAGTCTTAACCATTGGCCCCGCAGGTGAAAATCTTTCTCTGGTGGCATCGATCATGAATGACAAATTCCGTGCGGCTGGACGAAGTGGCGTGGGTGCTGTCATGGGATCAAAGAATCTTAAGGCGATTGTTGTTCGTGGAACAGGAAAGGTCGAAAATGCGAATCCGGATGAAATAAAAAAAGTCTTAAGCGCGGCTTTGGGAAAACTCAAGGAAAATGGTGTAACTGGCCAAGGACTTGGAACCTACGGTACAGCTGTACTTGTTAACATTGTTAATGAAAGCGGAATATTTCCGGTAAATAACTTCCAAGACGCATATGATCCTGATGCGGATAAAATTAGCGGAGAAACCATGACTGCAAACCACCTGATCAAAAAAGATGCTTGCTATCGCTGTCCGATTGCTTGTGGTCGCTATAGTAAATGGGAAGGCGGCGAAGGCGCTGGACCTGAGTATGAGGCAGCATGGGCCTTTGGTGCTGACTGTGGAGTCCATGATTTTGATGCAGTTCATGCCGCCAATGATTTATGTAATAAATATGGGCTGGACTCGATTTCAGCTGGCTGCACCATTGCCACAGCTATGGAACTGGCACAACGCGGATATATTAAGCCAGAAGAGCTTGAGGGGACACCACTGGAGTTCGGAAATGGCAAAGGAATGGTAGAATGGGTGCGTAAAATGGCTTATGCTGAAGGCCTTGGAGCTAAATTGGCACAGGGTTCTTATCGCTTGGCAGAAAGCTATGGCGTCCCAGAGTTGTCCATGTCGGTTAAGAAACTTGATCTTCCAGCCTATGACCCTCGTGGTATCCAAGGTCATGGTCTTCAATATGCGACTAGTAACCGTGGCGGTTGTCACGTTCGTGGGTATATGGTTTCTCCGGAAATCATCGGCCTTCCAGAAAAACTGGATAAGGATTCCCTTGAGGGAAAAACAACGTGGGTTAAGATCTTCCAAGATTTGACGGCTGTCATCGACTCCCTTGGATTGTGCTTGTTCACTTCTTTCGCCCTTGGCCTATCTGATTACACTGAGCTCGTAAACGCTGTGACCGGTTCCGATTATACGGACGCTGAACTATTGGCTTGTGGAGATCGGATTTGGAACGTTGAACGTTTACAAAACTTAAGAGTCGGAATGACCATGGCTGATGACACACTGCCAAAACGTTTATTAGAGGATGGAATTCCATCAGGTCCTTCAAAAGGAAGTGTGCACAGATTACCGGAGCTTCTACCTGCGTACTATGTTGAACGTGGATGGGATGTAGCTGGCGTACCAACAGCTGAAACCCTTAAAAACCTAGGAATTTAGGACATCTTGACAATTATCTCCCCATTTTAATGGGGAGATAATTGTCAACATACATTCACCAAATATGGTATAATATTCATATAGGGTTCTTTGGAAACCTCAGTAGTTGTGTTGGGGCACGCCAACGATGGATAGGTTTAACGAGATGTTCACTCGTTGCCTAGAATCTTGAAGCTCTCCATTTTAATGGAGCGTAGTTCACGATAGTATATCCTATAGCAAACTTGGTAAAATATCATAGAGTTTTTTAGGGGGACCTTTTTGGGGTCCCCCCTTCGAAGTACTTGGGCATATAGGTAGCCATCGAATCATTGAAAGGAGAGACAGAAGTGCGTGTAACCATTAAATTATTCGCGTCGTTTCGGGATGGCCGGTTTAAGGTTGAAGAGATGGATCTTCCTGAAGGAACTTGTGTTCTTGATATCATTCAACCGCTGAACATTAAACCTGAGGAATTAGCCATATGTCTTCTAAATGGGAAGGATGCTAAGGAAAACACTGTGTTGAAGGATGGAGATACCCTGGCACTCTTCCCACCAGTAGGAGGGGGTTAAATGAAATTCGAGGGTCGTTATGGGCGGAATAAGAAAACCTTGTCTGATGAGGACCAGCTCAAGCTTGCTGCCTCGTCTGTGGCAATTGTGGGTTGTGGAGGACTTGGCGGGTACATTGCTGAAGAGTTCGCACGAATCGGGGTCGGACGATTAATCATTATCGATGGTGATCGCCTAGAGGTTAGCAATCTTAACCGCCAGATTATGGCTACAGAACTCAATCTAGGACAGTGGAAAGTGGAAGCCGCTCAGGAGAGACTGCGAAGTGTGAATTCTGAGGTGCGAGTCGACGTCGTAAAAGGTTGGTTTGAAGAAGATAGGGGTGCTGAATTACTTCGGGAAGTCGATCTCGTCTGCGATGCCCTTGATTCGTTGCCAGCACGGGTTGGCTTGGAACGAGTCTGTCATCAAATAGAGTTACCACTGGTTTTTGCCAGCATCGCAGGTTGGTTTGGTCAACTGGGAGTTAGCTTGCCCGGAGATCATAGCGTTGCGAGGCTATATGGACGCGCCGATAAAGGTGTCGAGAGTGCGTGGGGTAATCCTGCTTTTACGCCAGCTGTCTTGGCAAGCCTAAGTGTGGCAGAAGGGGTAAAGTTACTGGTCGGACGCCAGCCCTCCTTGCGCCATGCTTGGTTACAGGTTGATTTACTGACAATGGAATTTGAACGATTTGAAATACAGTACAACAATTGATCAGGAAAGGTGTAATGAACCATGGGTAGCAGTAGCGAATTGTTTAAAGTCAAAACGTTGGCTGAAGCAATTGAAATCATAAAGCCCTATGTACTCGCCTATTATCAGCGCGTAGAAACCATTCCTTTGGCTGATTCGCTGGGACGAATTCTCACCCAAGCTGTTCCTGCCACCTGCGCATTACCTCATTTTCGCAAGTCCACGATGGATGGAATGGCCGTTCGGGCGGCAGATACGTTTGGAGCGAGTGAAAGTATGCCAGCGTTGCTTCAATGTCATGGGGAAGTACGGATGGGTGAAGCTCCGAAGGAACCCTTGGGGCAGGGTACCGGAATACTAATGCCTACAGGTGGGATGCTGCCTGAGGGTGCGGATGCGGTCGTGATGATTGAACATCTCGAACATTTTGGCGAACAACTCTATGGGGTTACTAAGGCCGTTGCCCCAGGAGAAAATCTGATCGATATTGGGGAAGACTTGATCGAAGGAGAGGTCATCCTTCAGAAATTTACTCGAATTAGGGCGCAGGAAATGGGACTCCTTGCATCCCAAGGAATACTTCAAGTACCAGTGTTGCCCCGCTTCCGGGTAGGAATTTTATCAACAGGGGATGAAATTATTTCTCCGGAACAAGAACCAAAACCTGGACAGTCAAGGGATATTAATGGCTATACACTGCTTGGACAGGCACTGGCGGGAGGTGCCGAAGCTCGTTATTATGGTATTGTGCACGATGATCTCGAAGCACTTCGTTCTGTATTAACTCAAATGTTAGAGGAAAATGATATTGTCTTACTTTCGGGCGGAAGCTCTGTAGGAGCACGGGATCTGTCCGCTCAGCTGATTGGTGAACTAGGAAAGCCGGGACTACTATTTCATGGTTTAGCTCTTCGACCAGGCAAGCCTACAATTGGAGGGGTCGTGGATGGCAAACTGATCTTTGGGCTGCCGGGACATCCCGCTTCAGCAATGATTGTTTTTGAAGCATTAATTCGTCCATGGCTAGATGGGTCTGTCTTATACCCCAAATCTGTTCCCTTGCCAAAGGGAACATTAACTCAAAATTTATATTCTGGAAGTGGTCGAGAAGAGTTTGTTCGTGTTCAGCTCATACCTGACGGAGACGAATGGAAGGTAGAACCGATTCGAGGAAAGTCCGGTCTCATTCGAACGATGGTCTTGGCTGATGGGTTAGTGCATATTCGCATAAATACTGAAGGTATTGAAGCAGGTAAAGAAGTGGCTTTCCGGCTTTGGCGTTAATTATAGAATTATAGAATGGTATGAGGAGGTCAAGTAAACTGTGGAACGGCAAATATATCTTGAAAACAAGGCTTGGCAAGAGGGACTGGCTTTGATGATGGAAAAGCTAGCTGAGCGCTGTGTTCCGAAGAATGAGTTTGTAGATGTACGTTCAGCACTCCATAGAATCACCGGTTCGATTGTCAGGGCCAGACGAAGTTCACCCCATTTTGCAGCATCGGCCATGGATGGCTATGCCATTCGAGCCAAGGATACTCACGGAATCTCGGAGCGGGAGCCGCGGTGGCTAGAACTTGGAAACCAAGCCATTCAAGTCGATACAGGAGATCCTGTTCCTGAGGGAATGGATGCCGTAGTCATGTTGGAAGACGTTTTGGAATTGGGGGAGCGAGGGATCTTAATTCAAGCTCCCGTTGTTCCCTGGAATCATGTGCGACCAGTAGGAGAGGACATTGTGGAAGGGGAAGTACTTCTCCCCATTCATCATCGCATTCGCCCCCAAGATCAGGGAGCCTTGCTCGCTGCCGGGATTCTCGACGTCGAAGTTCGCTGTAAGCCGCGAGTGGGGATTTTGCCTACGGGAGATGAAATCTGCCCACCTGAGGCGGTCCTTCAAGTGGGAGAGATAGTCGATAGTAACTCCACCGTCCTTGCTTCCTTAGTCGAAGAATGGGGTGGGTCGGCTACGATTTGGCCGATAACACCGGATCAACCTGAAAAATTGGAAAATGCTATTCTTGAAATGGCAGCGTCTCAAGATATTCTGGTCATCATCGCTGGATCCTCCCAAGGACGAGATGATTATACCTCCCATATGGTACAAAAGCATGGGACACTGTATTTACACGGCGTAGCCATCAAGCCAGGCAAACCGGTGGTCTTAGGAGAGATTCAAGGAAAGCCAACCTTTGGCATACCGGGTTACCCGGTGTCAACTTACTTGACTGCGCATTTGTTCCTAGAGCCTTGGGTTTATCACTTGCAGGGTTTATCAAAAGGCCTGCCCGCGAGACTGGATGCTGTGATCAGCAAGAAAGTTTTTTCCTCATTAGGCAGTGAAGAGTTTGTGCGTGTTAAGGTAGGGAAGGTTGGAGAACGTTGGGTTGCTGCCCCTCTGAGTCGGGGTGCAGGAGTGACCATGAGTTTAGTCAGAGCGGACGGAATGATCCGGGTTCCCCGCTTACAGGAAGGGTTTCATGAGGGAGAAACCGTACCCGTTGATCTCTTGCGCCCTGTTTCGGAGCTAGAAGAAACTCTCGTGTGTATTGGGTCCCATGATCTGACCCTCGATGTTTTGAGTAGTCATATGAAGTCTAGGGACGGGCGCGGAGCACTTGCCTCAGCTCACGTGGGGAGTTTAGCCGGAATTCTATCCCTGCGCAAAGGAGAAGCCCATTTTGCGGGGATTCATTTGCTCGATCCCGAAACGGGAGAGTACAATCGTTCGTATTTGCAGCGTTTCTTGCCAGGCCGAGAAGTCGCTTTGATGAATTTAGTGTATCGGACCCAAGTCCTTATCGTACCGAAGGGAAACCCCCTGAACCTCAAGACGCTTGAGGATCTAGCTAAGCCCGGTGTACGCTTTATCAATCGTCAGGGTGGCTCGGGAACGAGGGTGCTGTTGGATTATCTGCTCCAGAAGCAAGGGCTTAGCAAGGAGCAAATCTTAGGTTATGAGCGAGAGGAATTCACACACTTAGCGGTGGCAGTAGCGGTCGCTTCAGGAGCAGCTGATGTCGGATTGGGAATTCAAAGTGCCGCAGAAGCTCTAGGGTTGGACTACGTGCTGGTCGGAGAAGAACGTTATGATCTGGCGATTCCACGGGAATTCCTTGAGGAACCTCGAATGAAGGCTATGATTGAGGTCATTCAAAGCAGAGCGTTTCAGGAGGATGTTCTGGCGCTTGGGGGGTATGATGTCAGGGATACGGGAGTATTTTACGGTTAAGGAGGACGTGTCTTAGCACGTTCGCACATCCTACGCCGGTAAGTATTCCTTTAGGGATCACGGCTTCGGCGATACTCTATCCTTCGCCGCGAAGTGTTTCTTTCGGGATCAGCGGCTTCGGCGATACTCTCCACTGGAGACTATCGTACTGGAGACTATCGTGATCCATTGCTATTTGCTTCACGCCTTATCAACTGGCTCATTGACGCATAAAGGGTCTTTCGTCTAATTCGGGCGAAGGGCTCTTTTGGCGTCTAAAAAGCACCTCCCTAGATACTGGGGAGGTGCTTTTTGTGCGGGTTTGTATTGATATGCGAAGAGCAGCAGGGACACGAAGTATCGTGCCCTTACTTGCCAAAAGAACAGCGCGGGTAAATGCAGACTGGGCAGTCGAGACAAAGACCACCGCTACCAAGTTTGACAATATCTTGGCGCGTCAGACGCTCTCCTGTCAGTATACGCGGAGCGATTAGATCGAAGGCGGTTGTCTTAGCATACATGACGCAACCAGGTAATCCCATAATGGGTATATCTCCGATATAGGCAAGCAAAAACATAGCTCCCGGTAATACAGGCGCACCATAAGTGATAAGTTCTGCTCCCATTTCTTTGATAGCCGTAGGAGTGACGTCATCCGGATCGACGGACATGCCACCACTCACTAAGATCATTTCAGCCCCCTGATTAATTTGATCCCTTATAGAACTTTGGATCAAGGACACATCATCATTAGCCAAGGTTTGCGCAAGGACCTCAGATCCCCAGCTTTCAACTTTTGTACGCAGTACTGGGCTGAATTTATCTTGTATCCGTCCATGATAAACTTCACTTCCGGTGGTTACGATGCCCACCTTCATGTGCTTAAGAGGTCTTACCTCCAAAATTGGAGCGGATAATGTTTGAGCAATCCGTTCTGCTTCGATAATCACTGATTCATCAATCATCAGAGGTACGACTCGGGTTCCAGCGACTTTATCTCCTTTTTTGACGGGATAGTGATTATGAAGTGTAGCGAGAATGATATTTTCTAATGTATTCAAGGCCAAAATGCCGCCTACAGAGGAATAAAGTAGTCCGTCGTGGGCAGCGGTTATGGTTATTTTTCCTTCTTTAGGCTCGTCGAGGACCAGTCCAGAACCAGTTACTGCGTGGGCGAGGCGCTCCGCAGCCTCATTTTCATGGATCAGCCCGGGTGTTTGATCCCAAACAAAAATATGCTCTTTACCCATACTAAGAAGAACAGGAATATCCTCTTCCTGGATGACATGCCCCTTGCGAAAACGCGGACCTTTAACGACACCAGGGATAATCTGAGTCATGTCATGGATTAGAATAGCACCAACAGAATCCTGCACTTTGATTTTTTCCATGGGGATATCCTCCAATACATCATGTAAGGTGTGTTCACTTACAATACACTAAGAGTGGTTGAAACTGTCAGAGGTCATGGGCAGACTGTGGGGAAAATAATCTGTCCCACTTGCATGGTACAGTATTATTAATAGGAGGTCAAGGGATTAATGATATCCTAATGATAAGATCTCAAATAAACTTAGTGAAAATTTAAATAAAATATTTGAAATAATAAGGTAGTTTGAAGTGGACGAAATGGAGTGTAACAATGAGTTCGTATTATTGGCATGAATATTGCATATGTTATAAACTGAGCCAAGTAAAGCGAATTAAAACAAAGTAAACCAAACTAAAACAAAGCCATTACTGGCAAGCACAAAAAAGAATGGGAGGTCAGATTTGTCAGTTGTTCATTAGATGGATGGGTGGGGAAATTTGCTTTACTGGTGACCAATACTAAGCTCAATATAATGAAAGTGGTCTGAGAATTTTAACACAAAATAACAGGTAGAACTCAATGAAGTAACCTTGTAGCAAACGAATTTAATCAAAAGGAGAGGGAAAAATTGATTAAAAAAAATGTCGTCATTAACGGTATCCCCCAGATATTAATTGTCGATGGGGAAGTTACCCTAGCCAATGTGTTGCGGGGACAATTGCACATGACCGGAACTAAAATAGGCTGTGGAAAAGCTCAATGCGGTGCTTGTTCTGTGATTGTGGATGGAAAAGTCATTCGTTCCTGTGTTACAAAAATGAAACGGATTGCCGATGATGCTCAGATTACTACGATTGAAGGCGTAGGTACCCAGAAGAACTTACATCCCGTACAGCTGGCCTGGATGGTCCATGGAGCTGCTCAATGCGGTTTCTGCAGTCCCGGATTTATTGTTTCTGCTAAACAGCTCTTAGATGAAAATACCAATCCTACAAGAGAAGACGTCCGCGACTGGTTCCAAAAACACAGAAATGCCTGCCGTTGCACAGGCTACAAACCCTTGGTTGACGCGGTTATAACTGCTGCCAAGTTGATTCGCGGGGAGATGAAGACCGAAGATCTATGGGAAAAACTGCCGTCCAGTGGCTCGATCTGGGGCAGCAATTACATTCGTCCATCCGCTTTGGCCAAGGTTACCGGTACTTGTGACTATGGCGCAGATTTAGGGGTTAAAATGCCTTGTGGTACTTTGCAGTTGAAACTGGTTCAGGCCAAGGTTTCTCATGCCAATATTATATCTATCGATATTTCTGAGGCTGAAAAAATGCCTGGTGTCTATAAAGTTATCACTCATAAAGATGTCAAAGGCAAAAACAGGATTACCGGCTTAATCACCTTCCCGAATAACAAAGGGGATGGTTGGGACCGACCAATCCTCTGCGACGAAAAAGTGTTCCAATTTGGTGACGCCATTGCCATTATAGCTGCCGATACCGCTGAGCATGCTCAAGCCGCCGTTGACAAAGTTAAGGTAGAGTTGGAAATTCTCCCTGCTTACATGAGCGCCCCTGCAGCCATGGCAGACGACGCTATCGAGATTCATCCCGGAACTCCCAACGTTTATTGGGAGACCAAGGTGATTAAAGGCGAGGATACAGCTCCTCTGATGGAAAAGGCTGATGTAATTGTTCAAGACGACTTCTATGTAGGACGCCAGCCCCACCTGCCCATCGAGCCTGACGTTGGTTTTGCCTATATTGATGATCAGGACCGCGTAGTGATTCATTCCAAGAGTATCGGCATTCATCTCCATCAGGCTATGATTGCCCCGGGGCTCGGACTGGAACTAGACAAATTGGTTATAGTACAAAATCCCGCTGGCGGAACCTTTGGGTATAAGTTCAGCCCAACCATAGAAGCCTTACTTGGCGTAGCTGTGATGGCCACAGGTAAACCTGTATTCTTGGAGTTTGACTACTATCAACAAATTACTTACACCGGGAAACGTTCACCGTTCTTCATCAATCTTAAATACGGGGCTACTAAAGAAGGTAAACTGGTTGCCATGGAAGCCGATTGGAGCGTCGATCATGGTCCGTATTCTGAGTTTGGCGATCTGGTTACCCTGCGGGGCAGCCAATTCATTGGTGCAAGTTATATGATTCCCAATATTCGGAGCAATGGACGCACTGTCTGCACAAACCATGCTTGGGGTTCGGCTTTCCGAGCTTACGGATCTCCGCAGAGCCTGTTCGCAACGGAAGTATTGATGGATGAACTGGCAGAAAAGCTAGGGATGGATCCCTTTGAACTGCGTTACAAAAACGTTTACAGACCTGGTGATACAACTCCTACCGGCTGTGAGCCTGACGTATATACTATGGTAGAGATAATGGATAAACTTAAGCCTCTCTATGATGCAGCTAAGAAAAAGGCCGAAGCTGAATCCACTGCCGACAAGAAACGCGGCGTCGGTATCTCTCTCGGCGCCTACGGTGCCGGCTTGGATAACCCCGATGGTTCTGAGGCTTGGGCTGATTATACGGAAACAGGGGTCACAATTACCAACGGTTGGGAAGATCACGGTCAAGGTGCCGACATGGGGACACTGGCGACTTCCCATGAGGCTTTGCTTCCCATGGGAATTAAACCCGAACAAATTAAATTGGTCATGAATGACACCTCTAAAGTTCCCGCCAGCGGACCTGCCGGTGGCAGCCGTTCGCAAGTTATGACCGGCAACGCCATCAAAATTGCTTGCGAGGAGCTGTTAAAAGCCATTCAAAAATCCGATGGAACTTACCGTACCTATGCTGAACAGGTTGCTGCAGGGTTACCAACCCACTTTGTTGGCAAATATAGCACTCCGGCTGGGTATAATGGTTGTAACCTCGAAACCGGACAAGGAGCCCCCTTCACTACTTATATGTACGCGGCATTCCTCTCTGAAGTGGAAGTCGATGTCCCGACAGGTAAAACCAAGGTTCTGGGCATGAACGGAATATTTGATGTTGGTACGCTGGCTAATAAGCTCGTCGTTGACGGGCAAATGTTAGGTGGAATGGTACAAGGTCTTGGCTTGGCCCTCAGCGAAGACTTCGAAGATCTTAAGAAGCATATCGATATGATTAGCTGCGGCCTGCCCTATATTAAAGACGTACCTGACAAGCTTGTCGTCGATTATATTATGACTCCAAGAGAACACGGTCCTTTCGGAGCTTCTGGCGTTGGTGAAGCACCGCTGACCTCTCCTCATGCTTCGATCATAAATGCCATAACGAACGCTTGCGGGGTAAGAATTACTAGGTTACCAGCTCTACCCGAAAAGGTACTTGCCGGATTAAAGGCTCTGTAATTTTAGTTTTACCAGAGGGGACCCAAAATTTGTTGATCCAGTTTTCGAGACCCTCACTTCTTTAAGTGGGGGTGGGTTCTTCAAGTTTAGGTTCCCTGTGGTTACCCACACCGTAGATATTTTGATAAAGAAGTTGGTGCTGCTATGGATCAGGGTGAACTGAGAAGGCTAGAAAGTAAGTGTACCCAAGAAAATCCTCCTGCTTGTACAGCAGGGTGTCCGATCCATGTGGACGCTCGTAAGCTGATGCTGGCCATGCAAAGTCAAGACTGGAAAAGCGCCGCAGGAATACTACAGCAGAAGCAGCCTTTTCCGGGAATTATTAGCAGGATTTGTGATCACCCCTGTGAGGATGTGTGTAAACGTAAAGATGCCGGTGCAAGCGTATCTATTTCTAACTTAGAAAGATTCTGTCTAGAAAACCATCCGCCCAAAATCAAAGTCGGACCTGTTACTCCAAAAAGCCAGACCGTTGCGGTGGCCGGCAGTGGGTTAAGAGGCCTGACGGCAGCCTATGACCTAGCACGGAAAGGGTACAGCGTGACTCTATTTGAAAAATCTGATCGCTTGGGCGGAAACTTGCGGAACTATCCTGAACAACAACTTCCGGCTCAGGTAATTGAAAACGAACTTTCAGTTTTGAACCGTCCCAATGTGACAATTGAGTGTAATACAGAAATAACCCAACAGGATTTGTCTCGACTAAAAGAACGGTTTGATGCTTTATATATTGGCGTTGCTGCTCAATCAGAAGACGCCTTGGAACTGTTGGGTGAGAATAGCAGGGTTGACCCGATCAGCTGCACTACGCTAATAGCAGGTGTATTTGCTGGTGGACAGCTTGGCAATGATTCTCCAATCAATGCTGTTGCTGATGGCCGGAGAGGTGCAGTATCCATCGATAGATATCTGCAAGGAGCGTCTCTAACTGCCTCTCGCGACCGCGAAGGGGCCTTCGAATCGAATCTATTCGTCAACCTGAACGGAATCCCATCCCTGCCTACTGTACCCATGAGTCATGAAGCCGTAGGTTACACTGGCGAAGAAGCCGTCCAGGAAGCCGGTAGGTGTCTAAATTGTCAATGCCTTGAATGTGTGAAAGCCTGCAAATATTTAGAGTTCTATGGTGGTTATCCCAAAAAATATCTGCGGGAAATATATAATAATGAATCCATCGTCATGGGCAAACGCCACGCCAACAAGTTGATTAATTCCTGCATGCAGTGTGGGTTGTGCGCTGAAGTATGTCCGAATGATCTAGACATGGGGCAAATTTGCCTTGCATCCCGGGAAAGTATGGTTAGGAGAGGAAAAATGCCGACCTCCGCCCATGATTTTGCCCTACGGGATATGGCTTTTAGTAACAGTGGTCAATTTGCTTTGACGAGACATCAACCAGGATTTAATTCCAGCAACTACGTTTTCTTTCCAGGCTGCCAATTAAGCGGTTCATCTCCGGAACATGTGGAAAAAGTCTATACCTATTTAACAGAACAGCTTGCCGGAGGAGTAGGGCTGATGTTGCGCTGCTGTGGCGCTCCTGCACATTGGAGCGGTGATCTGGGACAGTTTCAAACCAGCTTCGAGGAGATGGTTGCAGAATGGGAGAGCTTGGGTAAACCGCAGTTGATCGTCGCTTGCTCTACCTGTCACAGCATGTTTCGAGAAAAATTACCGGGGGTTGTATCGCTTTGGGAACTCATGAAAGATATGGATTTACCCATTCAAAGGGCTGATGCAAATAGCGCTAAAGTCGCTGTACAGGATCCCTGTACTACTAGATACGAACAAGGAATTCAGGCAGCAGTTCGCCATATCTTACTCAGGCTAGGCTATGAAATTGAAGAATTGCCTTATAGTAAAGAACTAACCAAGTGTTGCGGCTTTGGCGGCCTGACAGTCTTCGCTAATCCAGGACTTGCGCAGCAGATTGTAGAAAACAGGATAAAAGAAAGCACTACAGACTATGTAGCCTACTGTGCCATGTGTAGAGATAGATTTGCTGCTCATGGTAAACGTACACTTCATTTATTAGACCTCATTTTTGCCGATGATCTGCAAAAGGCTGCTACCAGACCTGATTCGGGATTTTCTCAACGACATGAGCAGCGGGCCAGACTAAAAAGAAAGTTACTGCGTAAGTTCTGGCAAACGCCGCAGGAAAAGGAAAGGGGTTATAGGACTATAAAAATAATATGTAATGAACAAATAAGAAATATTATGGAAGAAAGACTAATTTTAATCGAAGATGTTCAGCAGGTAATAGAACATGCGGAACGCACGGGAAGAAAATTTATCAATCCGGATAACGGAAACTATTTAGCCTATTTCCGACCAGCTAGAGTGACATATTGGGTTGAATACCAACCTCAGGAGGATGGTTTTGTGGTCTTAAACGCCTATAGCCACCGGATGGAAATTGTCGAGGAAGTGAAGCCATGAATCAGACAGCAAATCTACCGCCCAAACCCGTGTGGAAGTGCGGAAAATGTGGTGGTGAACTAAAGCATGGTACGGTAAGAATAACATATCTAGGAAATGATCTTAGAGTTGAAGAACTAAAATGCTTAAGCTGTGACTTGGTTCTGATTACCGAAGACTTAGCTTTAGGCAAGATGTTCGAAGTGGAACAAAGCCTTGAGGATAAGTGAAGTAGAACCGGAAACTCCCACTTATAGAAGTGGGAGAGTGGATAAGAGGGGGTAGCAAGATGACGGTCGATGCCTTTCGAATGTTTCAATTAGCTACTCAGGGATTTTGCTGTAGCCAAATTATGTTAATCCTAGGTTTAGATGAACAAGGAAAAGAAAACCCCGACTTAATTAAAGCAATGCAAGGTTTGTGTGGAGGAATAGGCAGGTCGGGAAAAACCTGTGGTGCACTAACCGGGGGGGCATGTTTAATTGGTTTAAACGTTGGGAAGGGAACTCCCATCGAATTCGCTCACGCCAAAATTAACGTTATGATCAATGATTTGATGGAGTGGTTTGAAGAAGTCCATGGCAGTATCGATTGCGATGGGATCTTAGATCACTCCCTGGATGAGGGCGATGAGTATCCTGTGCAATGCGGCAATATTGTATCAACGACCTTTAGTAAGGTGCAAGAGATTTTGGCAACCTATACAGAAGACCCTGAGTCAACGGATGAGGACTAATACAGAGGTCAGAAGTCGGAAGTTTAGAAGTCGGAAGTGGATAAACTTTGAAAAACGATGCTTTTAAATTGTATGAGAGTGAACTATTGCGCCAGACCACAGGCGATACTTTGAGACCGGGTGGGTTCTTCTTAACCGACTTGGGAGTCAGAAGCTGTGACTTTCTCTCGGACGCGAGGGTCTTAGATGTAGGCTGCGGCAGCGGTGCAACGGTAGAACGTTTAGTTTCAGTGTTTGAGCTCCAGGCCATAGGGTTAGATTCTTCAGAGGTGCTGTTAGAGAGTGGGAGAAAGAAGAATCCAGGCTTAAACCTGATTCGAGGGCTGGGAGCAGATTTACCCTTTCCGGCTAGCCATATGGACGGAGTGTTCGCCGAGTGTGCTTTGTCAGTAATGGAGGACCAGGATCAGGTTCTAGAGGAGATTTTCAGGGTGCTTAAACCAGGAGGATGGTTGGTGATTAATGATGTGTATACTCGTAATCCTGACGGTCTCAAAGGTCTTCAGGAGCTCAATCTCGACTCATGTATACGCAGAGCATTGCCCAAGGATTCGTTAATCAATAAGTTACTCGGACAGGGGTTCAACATCGTTAATTGGAGTGATCACACGAACCTTTTGACGCAATTAACAGTTGACCTAATCATGACCCATGGCTCTATGACCGAGTTTTGGCTAAAGTCTTCTTCATGCTCAGGCTCAGTTGATCCTAGCCTTACCCAGGCTGCGATTAAACAAGCGAAGATGGGGTATTTTCAGCTAATCGCCAAAAAGGACGCAAACTGCAGTTAGAGAGGTAAACACATGGAAGTAATGGACGAAGGTATGATTTCCGCGACAGAGAGTTTGTGCCCTGAATGTTTAGCGAGGATTCCAGCTCAAAGAGTGGTTCAGGGGGAAAAGGTTTATATGGTAAAACATTGCCCTGAACATGGTGACTATCGAACCCTGCTTTGGCGTGGTAGCCCTCAATGGGATTCATGGGTCAGACCTACGATTCCAACCCCACCCAAGGAGTGTTTTACACAGGTTGAGAAAGGTTGTCCCTTTGATTGTGGCTTATGTGAAGACCATTATAAGACGACTTGTACGGCTTTGATAGAGGTCACCCAGCGTTGTAATCTAAACTGCAAATTTTGTTTTGCCAATGCAGGGACGGAGCTTGACGAACCTTCCTTGGATGTAATAGAAGGGTGGTACAAAAACGTCCTTGCTGCCAGTGGTCCTGTCAATATCCAGTTATCCGGCGGTGAACCAACCCTCAGAAACGACTTGCCGGTAATACTGGAGATGGGAAGGAAATTAGGTTTTAACTTCATCCAGCTCAACACGAATGGCTTGCGACTGGCGGAAGATCCTGGCTTTGTGGGCCGATTGAAGGAAGCTGGTCTTAGTTCCGTGTTTTTGCAATTTGACGGTACAGAGGATTCGATTTATCAGGGAATCAGGGGTCGTAGGCTCTTTGAGGTTAAAGCCAAAGCGATAGAGAACTGTGCTCAACATGGGATTGGGGTTGTGTTAGTACCTACCCTGATACCAGGGATAAATACTCATAATATCGGAGGAATCATCAAGTTTGCCTTGGAAAATCTTCCTGCAGTCCGAGGGGTGCACTTTCAACCTGTCAGTTATTTCGGTAGAATTCCTAAAGAACCCCTGGATCAAGACAGGATCACACTCCCCGAAGTCATTCAAGCCATTGAGGAACAGACGGATGGACTCATCAAAGCAGCCAACCTGAAACCCCATAATGGCCGCTGCTCTTTTAGCGGCAACTTCACGAGACAACTAGATGGCAGCTTGAAAGCTATTATCAACAATTCATGCTGTGCTGGACCAGAGCGAGCGGATGAATTAGCCAGAAAAACAAGAACCTTTGTGGCCCGGCAATGGTCAGGAGCAGAAAGGTTAACAATTCAGTCTCCATGTACTAACTCCTGGGACAATCTAATCCAACAGCTAAAAACCTATGCCTTTTCCATCAGTGGCATGGCCTTTCAAGATGTGTGGAATCTAGATATAGACAGATTAAAAAACTGTTGTATCCATGTGGTAAGCCCGGAAGGTAAGTTAATTCCTTTTTGCGCTTATAACCTTACGGATAAGTATGGGCACTCAATTTATCGGAGGGAGAGATAGGGCTTGGATATACAAACCACCTCGCTTGAGCCCTGGATAAAGCACAAAATTACCGGAGATAGTTCAGGAGGTTTAACCAGAAAGCAAATCGAGGACTATCAGTTGGCCAAACTGCAGGAAACGCTTGACTGGGTAACCAGTAAAAGCCCTTTCTATAAACGTCTGTACTCAAAAATAGATTGCAAGATATCAAGTTTCCAGGATATGAACAAACTGCCCTTTACCACGTCCGAAAATTTAAAAGATAATCCTCTCGATTTCTTGTGTGTCTCCCAAAATGAGATCAACAGGATCGTCACTTTACAGAGTTCTGGCACAACAGGTAAACCTAAACGCCTGTTCTTTACTGAGGCAGATCAAGAATTGACCATCGATTTCTTTCATCATGGCATGTTAACCTTGGTAAGGCCCGAAGACAGGGTCTTGATCATGTTGCCCGGGGAAATACCGGGAAGCGTCGGAGATTTACTACGCTTAGGTTTAGAAAGAGCAGGTGTAATAGGGGTTGTCCACGGTCTGGTTACGAATCCCGAGGCAACTATAGAGCAAATCAAACGGGACAATATCAATGTTTTAGTAGGGATACCCACGCAAGTATTGAGCTTAGTGAGGTTTAAAGATTCCAAGGGTTGCTCTCCCTCCCTGAGCTTGAGAAGGGTTCTATTGAGTACCGATTACGTACCCCAAGCTATTGTACAAGAACTCGAAAGTGCATGGGGGTGTAAGGTGTTTAATCACTATGGCATGACTGAGATGGGGCTGGGCGGCGGAGTAGAATGTGAGGGTTTCTGTGGTTACCACCTCCGGGAAGCAGACCTCTATATCGAAATCATCGATCCCAATTCAGGACGGCCCGTTGTAGACGGGCAACCAGGTGAGATAGTCTTTACGACTTTGACCAGATCAGCTATGCCTTTAATTCGTTATCGTACTGGTGATATGTCAAGGTTCCTTCTAGGCCCTTGTGCCTGCCACTCAGTATTAAAGCGGCTGGAACTGATAAAGTCCAGAGAACGGGTTTATCTGAGCCAAGCCGATTTCCTAACTATGGCGGACTTTGATGAGGTTTTGTTTGCGCTCGACAATGTTCTCGATTTTGAGGTAACCCTAACAGAGGGCATGCAAGAAAAGGAAAATCAGTTGCAACTCGATGTTCAGTTAAAGGGACCTATATCTTTTGAAGTAAAAAGAAATGTTCATCAGGCTTTAGATGAAATCCCTGTAGTAAGGGAAGCTAGACAGGACGGTAGCTTGCGGGTGTTCCTTTATCTTGAATCAGGCGCAGTAGTTACATCCAGAAAAAGTACAGCTAAGCGACAGATTCAAGATAAGAGAGGGAGTGTCTTTAATGTGGCTGAAAAAGAGGATATACAGGCTAAGGCTTCCTTAGCAGCAATCATAGTTGCCGCAGGATACTCTTTTCGTATGAAACGCTTCAAGCCACTTTTATCGTTGGGCGGGAGCACTGTATTAGAACAGGCTGTACACAGTTTTCAGGATAATGGGATCAGAGATATCCGGGTGGTGGTTGGGCATCGGGCAAACGAATTGTTTCCTGTCATAGATAGACTAGGGGTTCAGACCATCGTTAACCCGAATTTTTCCGAAGGGATGTTCTCCTCAGTTACATCTGGGGTTAAAAGTTTATCACCAGCGGTAAAGGGATTTTTTCTATTACCTGTCGATAATCCTATCGTAAAGCAGGATACATTGGAAAAGCTTCAAAACACGTTCTTCACAACGGAGTTCGGTATTATATATCCGTCTTATCAGGGAAAGAGGGGACATCCCCCTTTAATTTCCTGCCGCTATGTGAACAAAGTAATGACCTGGAACAAACCGGGAGGAATGAGGGCTTTATTAGAACAGTATGAACATGATGCCATAGATGTTGAGGTTGATGACCTGGGTGTTTTGCTTGACATGGACACACCGGAGGACTACCAGCAGATGCTGAAGTACTGTGGAGATACCCAGATCCCCTCAGAAGAAGAATGTTATGCTATAATAAAGAAGGCAAACACTCCTGTTAAGGTGTTTAATCATTGCAAGCAGGTTGCTCAGTTAAGTAGTGCAATGGGAAGCTATTTAATTAAGTCTGGTTGTCAAATGAACCTTGAATTAATCAGAGCAGCTGCGTTGTTACATGACTTGGCCAAAGGTGAACCCCACCATGCACAAGTTGGCGCCAAAATGCTCGTAAACTATCCGGAGGTAGCGGAAATTGTCGCCGAACATACGGATATTTGCCTGAATCCTGCTGACCAAGCCTTAACAGAAAAAGAAATCGTCTATTTAGCGGATAAACTTGTCATAGACGACCAGATTATTTCACTCCAGGTCAGATTCTCAGGCCTCTTGGAGCAGAATAAGAACGATCAAGAGGTTTTCAGAAAGATTAGACTGAGGTTGAGTAATGCTGAAAGAATCCAGACAAGAATAGAACAAATAATCAAGATGCCTTTACATGACGTATGGAAGGTTGAGCTAGGGGGGCAAGGCTAATGGAAAAAGATATATACCTAGGGCTAAACAAAGCACTTGATCAAAACATGGATGTGGCCCTGATCACTGTAACCAGTGTGCTGGGATCAACGCCCCGTAAGCCTGGAGCCAAAATGTTAGTGTTTGCTGACGGGACGACAGTAGGAACCATCGGGGGCGGATGTGGTGAGGCTGAGGCTAGGCGGGAGGCCTTAAATGTTTTAGCAGCATACTCTTCTAAGATATATTATTTGAATATGACCGCAGACATGGCTCAAGAGGAAGGAATGGTTTGCGGGGGGATCATGGGATTATTCATCGATTATTTGGGTTCTCAAAGCCTCGTGGAACAGACTAGTCTCCTCAATGATTATCTGTCAGCTATCAATGAGACCACAAACCCCGTTCTTGTTACTGTGATAGAGGCGACTGAAGGACGATTAGTAGGGGAAAAATTGTTCATCAAGAATAACGGGAATGTCGTTGGTGATCTTGGTATCGAAGGATTAAATAGAGTTGCACTGGAGAATGCCAAAACAGGAGGCAAACGATGTCAGCCGTTATTAATTAGTTTGAACTCTGAGTTCGAGCCATGTGAGACCTCAGTGACGAAAGCGGATTACCGGTTACTGATAGAGCCCCCAACGACGGTCGTACGATTGTTGATTTTAGGTGCAGGACATATTGCACTCCCCCTTGCGACTATGGCTAAAATCCTAGGGTATGAGGTTACCGTTGTCGATGATCGTCCATCCTTCGCTAATTTTGCCCGATTTAGCACCGCTGATACGATTATTTGCGATGATTTTGAACGAGCATTGGATGGGATAAATATCAATCCGCAAACGTTTGTTGTAATTATTACAAGGGGGCATCGTTATGACAAAGTGTGTCTGCGGAAAGTGATTAATCAACCAGCCGCATATATTGGCATGATTGGTAGTCGCAGAAGGGTTAAAGCCTTGAAAGCTGAATTGGAGGAGGAAGGAGTCTCGAGCGAATCCTTGCAAAAGCTGTATTCTCCAATCGGTCTAAATATCGGGGCAGAAACTCCTGAAGAAATAGCCGTAAGCATTCTCAGCGAGTTGATTAAAGTTCAAAGAGAGTCGGATCAGAACGGTAAAATAAAATGATCCTAAGTGAACTCGTTCAGCTAAAGTGAACATGGAACTCCCACTTCTGCGGAAAGGGGACACACCTGCTGAAGTAAAAGCTGTTCTTTGGGACAGGAATGTCCCCAACTAAGTGGGAGTCTTGGAAGTGGATGACGATGGATAAAAAGCTTATTTATTTAGTTAGGCATGGAGATATCGGTCTAGGAAGAGACAAACGCTATATCGGTCAATCGGACCTTCCGTTAAGTACTCTTGGCAGGAAACAGGCTACCTTATTGAAAGAGATATTTAGACGGGTGCCCTTAGATAACATATATTGCAGTGATATAGGGAGAGTACAACAAACAGCAGATATAATTGCCTCTGCCCATCAAAGCGTTCCCATAGCTCGCGTGGAGTTGCGGGAATTATATATGGGCGATTGGGAGGGGAAACCCTTCTCTGAAATTAGAGCAAAGTATCCAAAGGAATTCAAAGAACGTGGTGAAGATATCGCGAATTACAGTCCACCAGAGGGAGAAAGTTTTTCAGACTGCTACAGAAGAGTGATTCCTGTCTTCGAAAGCCTTGCCAAATCGGATGAAACGACAATTTTAATCGTTGGACATGCAGGAGTAAACAGAGTAATCTTATGCCATGTACTTGGGATACCCTTAGAAAACGTCTTTCGTCTTGAACAAAATTATGGTTGTGTTAATTTAATCTACAAAGAGGGTTTCGAGTACCGGTTGAAATATCTAAACAGTATAGTTAACCGTGATCTATACAGAATGTATTAATTTGCTTAAAACAATTTAATACATTTTTTGCTTTTTATTAAGTAATACATTGAAACATCCTCAAGAAAGTGTTCCATAATCAAACACTGCTCTATGCAAAGTGAGTCAAACTAGAGCAGAAAGGAATTAGAAATTTCATATAAAATTCAATATTCATTTATTAAGGTATCAAAATCATAGAAATAATCAACCTTGTAACTATTATAACAAATATTCAGAATGCTTGGCATGGATATTGCAAATAATATAAGACAGCGTGACCAATAAAAAAGGAAATGGGAGGTATTTAACTATGTCAGTTATTCATCAAGTCTATGGGTACTTCATGCCAACCGTAAACCTCATGGGAGCTGGAGCAGCTCAGGAAACAGGAAAACAAGCAAAATTACTGGGCGGAAAGAAAGTTTTACTGGTGACCGATGCCTATCTCGAAAAGATTGGTATGGCTCAGGAAATTGCTGATATTATTGAAAAAGAAGGCGTCAAAGTTGTAATTTATGGCGGTGCTGAACCTAATCCGACCGATAAAAACGTGCATGATGGATTTGACATCTATACTAAAGAAGGCTGTGACCTGATTGTATCTGTAGGCGGAGGATCTTCACATGACTGTGCCAAAGGAATTGGGCTTGTTGCAGGTAATGGCGGAAGAATTAACGACTATGAAGGCGTCGATAAATCCCCCTTGCCGATGGCTCCGATGATTGCAATTAACACCACCGCCGGCACGGCTGCTGAAATGACAAGATTCTGTATTATCACGGATGAAGCACGGCATATAAAAATGGCCATCGTTGATTGGCACGTAACTCCTAATGTCTCAATTAATGATCCCCTGTTAATGATGAAACAACCGCCAAGTTTAACCGCTGCCACCGGAATGGATGCACTCACCCATGCCGTAGAGGCGTATGTTTCCACGATCGCCACACCAGTAACAGATTCAGCTGCCTTAATGGCTTTTAAATTAATCCCTAAATATCTACGTCGCGCCGTGGCGAATGGCGATGACTTCGAAGCACGTGAACAAATGGCTTATGCCCAATTATTAGCGGGTATGGCTTTTAATAACGCCAGTTTAGGTTATGTTCATGCAATGGCTCATCAATTAGGTGGATTCTATAATTTACCTCATGGTGTATGTAACGCAATCCTTCTCCCTCACGTTTCACGCTTCAACATGATTGGCAATCTCGAACGTTTTGCAGAGATCGCTGTAGCGATGGGTGAAAACATTGATGGACTTTCTACCAGAGATGCGGCAGAAAAATGCTTAACTGCAATCGCCACGCTGTCTGCTGATGTCGGAATTCCTTCCGGGCTAAATGCATTGAATGTAAAAGAAGAAGACTTACCTCTGATGGCTGGAAATGCGAAATTAGATGCTTGTCAATTCACTAATCCTCGCACCGCAACTCTTGAACAAGTGATTCAAATCTATAAGAATGCTATGTAATCTAAAGTCATGTAAATTGAATGTAATTTAAATTAAATAAAAATTACGTTTTAAAAAGTCCTAGGTTAACTAGGGCTTTTTATATTTAAATATTTTATATATTCAGAAGGGAAAAAGAGATAATTCGTCGAATCATCTATAATGTTGATAGTATATTGGGAATTAGTCCTAATTAAGGTATACGATATGATATTTACTAACTCAGGAATGGGAATTAATATCTAAAGAAGTTGAGGTGGGAATATGAGGAAATGGCTTGCGGCGATAATAATTAGTCTGACCATGGTATTCGTATTAGGAATTGCGAGCCTCGCAATAGCAACCACTATAACGGAAGATAACCAATTGAGACCCTTGGATACGGACGTAGTCAGTAGTCCATCTGACCCAGCAACGGACACAGATAATGGCATTAATAACGTCAACCAAACTGGGAAGAATGTAAATACTAATGATGGTACCTCAGTTAATGATGTAATCAAAGCGACTAACGACCCAACCGGAAAGCAAAGAACACACGGGGAGTATCAGAATAACACCAACTCTTGTGCAAGCTGTCATTCCCCGCATGGATCTTACAGCGACCGTTTACTGCACTATAATCCCAATGGTATTGCCACATTACCGATGAGAGACGATGATGCCGGTACCTATACCGGTATATCGAAAGCAGCAAATGGCGGTGTAAATGCACTAACCGGCGGTACAATGCTTAGAGATACAGTCCTTGCTGCCGCTCCCGCCGTACCCGTCATAGGAGACCCTGGCATTGTTACCCAAGCTGATTTAGATGCAGCGATACTTGCTTCGCCGGATTTTGTTGCCGTTGAAATGCTGGCCTCAGAGGTACCTTATTACGATGAGGCAACGGATATGATTACGAATGGGATCAGTGCTACATATGCAACAGGCACGGACCATGTTGTAGTTGTTCTAAAAAAGATTACTCAAGGGGATCCTGTTCAAATAAACTATGTAAAAGATTCCCAGCCGTGGATAAACGGTGGACAATATAACAATTCCTTGACGTTTAAGGTGAACTACACGGGATTCTATGATGGTGATCCTTTGAGTAAAGATAGTACCATTAATTCTCAGTTAAGGCTAGATGAAAAGCTGAAAGGGCAAGAGACGGCGTTTGATGGAATTACAATGAACTATCAACAAGGATTCGCAAAGATCAACACTCCTGACAGTGCGGTGAATACCTTGGATAAAGAAGGCAACCAGGTTCTAACAAATACAGTTCCATTTGTGCTGAAAGGGGTAACTTATGCAGCTGGGAGATACAGCTTTCTCGATGCTTCTGGAATAGCGCTTGAGGCTGAAGCTTGTTTAGATGATTCTGAAAGTGTTGTGTCAACAGAAAATGCGCAGACTATTACAACACTAGTAGGAAGAAATGCAGATTTATCTCGTGCGATTGTCTTAGAATTAGCAATGGATCCGAGCGTATTTTGGTTTGGTGATCCAATATATGGTGTGAAGATAACAAAAGTAGATCCCGCTTCGTACGAAACTAATGGACTTGCTATCAGCACGTTCTGTGCCGCTTGTCACACGGACTATCTTGTTAAATCCGGTTCGCCAACGGGTGTCTGGTCTAAGAGATTTGGACACACCACGAACAACAACTCTTTAACTTGCTTAAAGTGCCACTTCGCACACGGTTCGGATGTAACAACAATATTAGATAGCGAAGATAGAGACATAACGAGAGTGGCAGAGGAACTCTTTGGGGGGCCTTCACCCCAAGCTACAATCGATGCAACTGCTTATTTGTTAGATCAGAACCCATCTTCTGCCTTGAAACGCTACACGAACACCTCTGTCTGTCGAACGTGTCACGAGGATTACACTTACTAAGTTGAAAAAAAGGCAGTAACAAAAAAATATCCTGTTTGTTACTGCCTCTTTTTGTTCGAGAACTCCAAATTCAAGGAATATTCCCCGTTTCGTAGGCGAATATTCTTTTTTGGGGGATAAGCGTACCACCGCCCGAAATAAAACTAGTTTCGTTTCGCTTTCTTTATCTTTTATATCAAAAAGGAAGTATAAAGAAATATAAATTAGGGGTGCCAGAGGGCACCCCTTTGTTTGTTTACTTCTTATGAGGCAAAGTGCGCGAGAAAACGGGCGACATCTCCTTGTGGGGGATTCCTGAGTAGTTCGTTCGGAGAGCCTTCCGCTGTGACTTGCCCATTGAGTAGAATCAAGGCTCGGCTGGCCAAATGCGCAATATCCTTAAAATCATGGCTGACTAAGACGGTCGTTGTTTGTGTGGTTTTAAAAACTTTGGCTAGATCGACACGAAGTCCCTCTTTGGTGGGGGCATCAAGGGCTGAAAAAGGCTCGTCTAAAAATAGAACGTCCGGCTCAATGGCAAAGGCCCGAGCTAAACTAACACGTTGGGCTTCTCCTCCAGAAAGTGACCGTGCCGCCTGTTTTGAAAGATGGATTACTCCAAACTGCTCCAGCCAATAGTCCACTCGTTCCTTAATGGTTCCTTTAGAGAGACCCCGAATTTTTAATCCAATGGCAACATTGTCAAAAACACGCGTATTCAATAAGAGGGATTCCTGAAAAACAATGGCGATTTTCCGGCGAATAGCAAGCGGGACGTTTTTTGGTATGGATTGGCCTTGAAAATAGAGCCTTCCAGAAGTTGGAGTCTCTAAAAACGCTAGGATTTTTAGCAAACTGCTTTTTCCAGATCCATTCGGACCGATCAGGCCGACGCATTCCCCTCGTAACAAATGAAAATCAATCGTTTGCAGAATTGTTTTATGTTCCTGCTTCCAGGTAATCTCCTGAGCTTCGAGCACCTTAGGGGCCTCCTTGCTGTTTCTGTTGAAGTAGGGTTAAGCCTAAAGTAGCTCCATAGGCTAGTAAACATAAGATAATACTTAAGGCAATGGCAATGTCGAAGTTGCCTTTAGAAACTTCTAGGACAGTGGCAGTTGTTAGAACACGAGTCTGGCCATGAATGTTTCCCCCTACCGCCATGGATGCCCCAATCTCAGAAACGACTGCCCCAAAACCGGCAATAATTGCGGCAAAGAGTGAAAAACGGACTTCCTTAAGCAGCAACCAAGTATACTGGAGTCGGGTTGCCCCCAGCGCCCGGATTTGGAGCCTAAGTTTGGGGTTAGTTTGTTGAAGAGCGGCACAGGTTAAGGCGGCAATAATGGGAGAGGCAATGATCGCCTGGGCGATGATGATGGCTGTTGGGGTATACATGATATTTAAAAATCCAAAAGGGCCAGATCTCCACAGGAAAATTGAGACCCATAATCCAACGACCACAGGAGGCAAGCCCATTCCGGTATTAACAATACTTAAAACAAAACGTCGCCCTGGAAAGGGTTTTAGAGCTAGGAGTGTGCCAAATGGAATCCCGATAAAAAGGCTAATCAACGTTCCGGTACCGGATATTTTAAGGGTAAGGAGGGTGATTTCGATCACTTCGGGATCCCCTGTTAGCAGGAGGTGAATGGCTGCTTGGATTCCTTCCCAGATCATTTCCATGTAGTAACATTTCCTCCCTTACGTGAGTTCGGTGGTTTACTTGCCGAGATCCTCCATCTTTTTGCCAGCATCAGGGAAGAAGAGGGCCTGACCGAATTTGTCTTTCCCAAAGGTTCCGATTTGGGTCTGGGTATCTTGACTCGTCATAAAATCGACAAAGGCTTTAGCTCCATCAGCATTAACTTTAGGGAACTTTTCAGGGTTAACTTGCATGACATGATAAATATTTAAGAGAGAAGCATCTCCCTGAAGAACGATTTCAAGTTTTAAGTTTTTCTGAGTCGCCAGGTAGGTTGCACGATCTGTTAAAGTATATCCCTGTTTCTCAGAGGTCACGGTAAGTGTTTGCCCCATGCCTTGACCGGTTGCTTGATATTTATCCCCAGATGGTTTGAGGTTGGCCTTCGTCCAGAGGGCTTTTTCCATTTTGTCAGTTCCAGAATCATCTCCACGGGAGACAAAGATGGAGGGACTTGCTGAAATTGCCTTTAAAGCGTCTACGGTTGTTTTTGTCTCTTTTACTTTAGCGGGATCGGAGGCAGGTCCTACAATGACGAAATCGTTGTGCATCACAAGTTGATAGTTGATGGCTGTCTTATTATCGACTAATTTTTTTTCTGAGGAAGGTGCATGCACCAGTAAAACGTCAGCGTCGCCTTTTTCTCCCATGGCTAAAGCAGCCCCTGTTCCGACCGCTATTGTTTTGACCTTATATCCCGTTTTTTTCTCGAAATCGGGTATGAGAAAATCTAGTAAGCCGCTGTCTTGCGTACTTGTGGTGGTCGCCAAAATAATGTCGGGTCTTGCAGGTTTGGGGATTTCAGTCGTTTGTGGTGCTGGAGTTGCTGGGGGTGTTGGGGTTGCGGCTGTTCCACACCCGACGACGATCACCATGATGGCAATCATTAGTAGCGCGAAACCAGAATTAAGGCGAAGTCTGAGATTGTTTTTCATTTTCTTTATTCCTCCTAATAATATGTTTTTTTAGCGCCGCTCCATGCCATCTTTGCACCAGGCATCAGTCAATCCATGGACAATTCGCTCCGGAGCTTCGGTGAGCGTGAATGCAAGTCAAGGAATGCAAGTCGAGAACCGTCCCCATACTTGCCATACTTGCATCAAAGCCGGCAAAGCGTATTTGCGTCAATAACGCAAACAGCACCTTGGGATTCTAGGTCGTTCCACCCTCCGACGACCCAAGCCAGAGGAAGTTTCTTAGCTTAGAGAGCACGGAGAGAGGGATTGCGTACGTAGGATGTGCGAACGAGCCTAAGACACTTCCTCCCATTCATCTAAGTATTTAAGAAGATTTTTCCTGTCAGGGACGTATCATACCCCTGATGTTGATGGATGGCTTGGAGGAATCCTGGAGATTTAAGAACATCGACGAGTTGTTTCCAGATAGGGGTTTTGGAAGTTTTGCCCAAACAAACGAGATCATAGCGTTCTTGGAAGAGGGGGATAAAATCAAGACCGAGTCGTTGAGCCTCGGCCTTTACTCCGACGCCGACATCAGCTTGTCCATTGGCTACGCGACACGCGACTCCAGAGTGAGTGCTTTCTTCATGTTCATAGCCCAGAATACAACCTGGAGAAATCTTAGCCCCTCGAAGGTAAGCATCGAGGCGCAGACGGGTCCCTGAGCCTTTTTGGCGGTTTATAAAATGCAAACCTTCTAACGTAATATCTTCCCAAGAATGCAATTGAAGTGGATTACCGGGTGCTACGATAAAGCCCTGTTCTCGTTGAACTAGGTTGACCATACAAACGGATTCTCCAGGGATCACATGTTTAACGAAGGAAGTATTATAGTCTTGTGAGACATCATCCCATAGATGTATACCAGAAATATCCGACTCCCGACGATAAAGGGAAATAAGTCCATCCATACTTCCCTTGAAAGAAAGCGATGACTGGACAGGAATGGGAGCGTGGCTGAGAAACTCGAAGAGTAGTTCAACAATCGGATCATGGCTTCCTATAAAACGAATCATCGGCAATTCGGGGGGATTGGGGGACATAACGGATTGTGTTGCGTTGTGACTACTAGTTCCATGCAGATATTGCTCCAGAACAGACGGATTAATTCGAAGTTGACGGCCAATGTGGTGTGCTGGGATCTCGCCGCGTTTAACAAGTTCATAAAGAGTATATTTAGAAACTTTAAGAATTTTAGCTGCTTCCGCTGCAGTTAAGGTATTACTCAAAATAATCACCCCCATTCTTCCTATTCAAAGTGTAATTTAGTTAGATTACAAAGTCAATATAGTTGTTTGGGGCGATTGGGTTTAATTTAATCAGCTTAGATATTGTTGGGCTTAGGACAGTTAGACTAACATGTAAATTATAACCTAACGATCATCCACTACAGTGAACTCATAACCATAGTGTTATAAATATTTTTACGTAGCTTACGGGAGCATAGATGCGATAACTTGAGTATGTAACACAAAATTAACTTAGATTGAGTAGAATGAATTAATATTAGATTTTTTTGTTGACAACACCGTACTTTATGCTAAAATTTAACGTGATGGAAATTTGGGGAGTAGCCAGTGAAATTGGCGATTAGCCCAGATTCTTTCCTGTTTTTAGAAAAAAGGGGGCAACGATCACAATTGGCAAATTCTCTTGGACGTCATGTGTTGGCTGAAATTTACGGGTGTAGTTTCGACATTTTAAATGATCGCGAAAAAGTCGAAGCACTAATGGTCGACGCAGCTTTGGAGGCTGGTGCAGAGGTACGTGAGGTAGTATTTCATAAGTTTAGTCCTCAAGGAGTGAGTGGAGTAGTTGTCATTTCTGAATCCCACTTAGCCATCCACACGTGGCCAGAACTCGGGTATGCAGCCGTTGACGTCTTTACGTGCGGGGACCGTGTCAATCCCTGGGATGCCTGTAACTATTTAACGGATCATTTCGAAGCAGGTCATATGACAGCAACGGAAATCAAGCGGGGAATTGTTGAGGATCCAAAGGAAGCGGTAAATATTTAGGAGGGATATTTATTTTACTCCGGACTAAGTCAAGTACGGAAAAAGAAGAAACCTTGTACTTTCTAAAAGGGTACTAATAGACCTTGTAACTTGAGAAGTTGCAGGGTCTATTGTATTTTTGAGCAAGGTTACATATTCTTGCAATAATAATGTCATATTATCAGAGTATATTGCATAAATAGGCAGGAGATTGAGTAATAATCTCGAATGTATAATAGGTTAATGTCCGAATGGAAGGCAAGGAGCGATAAGATGGTTCCGGTAGAATTCAGCTTCCTTGAGAAACTGAAAGCAGTACAAATACATATGAGCCAAGAAATTAACTTTAAGCCGGCTGGATTTGAGGAATTGGTTCAGATGGATATGGATGAACTTGATCGAACAGTACATCCTGCGCTTGTCTTAGCCGTAAGTAGAGCCTGCGGCGATCAAGGGCAAAAATCAGAAGCATTGGCAAGCATTGTTCAATTTATTTTTATGGCCAACAAGGTTCATCGACTCATGAAAGATGATCACGATCTTGCCGAAGAGCTTCGGCAATTCCCTGTACTCGTAGGGGATCTATTATATGGGAAGTTCTTCCTAGAACTTTGCCGTGTGAAATTGTTGCAATTTCTAGACCCACTGGCTCAGGTCATAGGAATTAAGAGTCAAGGGGGAATTTCACGCTGGCTTGCTCGTGAAAAGAGGCTTAGTGGAGATGAGTTGCTTCGAATTATTGAATCAGAAGATGCATCTTTAACAGCATTAGCCGCTCGTCTGAGTGCAGAACTGGCAGGAGTCTCTCTTCCTGTACAACACCAGATGGAAGCCTTCGGCCGGGAAATGGGACTGGCTTGGGGAGCGTGGAGGGAACGAGTGGAGATGTCTGTGGTACAATCCATTCTGCACCGTGCCAATACAATTTTAGAGGAGATTTCGGCGGGTTCGCAACTGCAGATACACCCCCTTGTTGAAGTGTATCAATACTTATCGAAACAGTTAAACACTGATTACAAACCCCAAGTTGCAGGGTCGTAACGAACGGAGTAGAGTATGCATAAACTAAAAGTTTTCTTTGAAATGATTAAATTTGAACATACCATTTTTGCCCTGCCCTTTGCTTATTTGGGCGCCTTCTTGGCAGCTAATGGTTTTCCGACCCTAATGAAACTATTCTGGATAACACTGGCTATGATCGGGGCCAGAACTGCTGCCATGTCCTTAAACCGCCTGATAGACAGGCACATAGATGCCCGCAATCCACGGACGGCACTGAGGGCACTTCCAGCAGGCCAACTTAAGGTTGCTGAAGTTTACCTTTATACAATACTTTCCTTCCTCCTACTTGGCTTCTCGGCTTATAAACTTAATCTTTTAGCTTTATTGCTGATGCCAATTGCTGTTTTTTTTCTTGTCTTATATTCCTATACCAAACGGTTTACTTGGGCCTGCCACTTCGTCTTGGGAATTTCCCTAGGCTTAGCTCCAGCGGGAGCTTGGATTGGAGTAACGGGTCACTGGGCTTTGGCACCCGTTCTACTGGGGTTAGGGGTCATGACTTGGGTGGCTGGGTTTGATGTCGTTTATGCCTGCCAAGACGTTGAGTTTGACCGCAAAGAAGGATTGAATTCTATTCCAGCGATCTTTGGCTTGCAGAGAGGATTAGAGATTTCAGCCTTTTTACATATCATTGCACCCATCTTCTTTATCTTAGTCGGAGTGGTAATGTCCATGAGTTGGTTATATTATGTAGGAGTTGGGATAGCCATCGTCTTGCTTTTCCGTCAGCACCGCTTGGTTTCAGCCGACGATTTCTCACGGATTGGAGTAGCCTTTTTCGACCTCAATGGTTACTTGAGTATTTTGCTTTTTGTTTTTTCAATTTTAGATTTGATGCTATTGCGCTGAAATAAAGGAGTCAGAAACTATGTCCTCACTGTTTGCTCAAAGTGAACTTAAAGATCTGATCGAAAAAGTGGAAAGAGGCGAACGATTAGACTTTAATGCTGGCGTTCGCATGCTGAATAGTCAAGATATCTTGGCTCTGGGATATATGGCTAATCTTGTGTGCGAACGAAAAAACGGCAATCAAACCTATTTCGTGGTCACACGGCAGATTAATTATTCCGATCTAGGTAAAGATCTAGGTACAGATCTCGGTGATCTAACCGATCTTTCTGAAATTCAGCTTATGGGTGAGTTCAACCCTGAACTTTCCTTTGACTATTATGTGGATATGCTCCAGCAGGTCAAGCGCCTCTTGCCAAAGGTTAGTGTTCAGGCCTTTTCGGCACTTGAAGTGGATTATTTTGCCCGAATGGCCGATCTGCCTGTGACGGAGATCCTGCGGCGTTTAATGGATGTGGGGCTTGATTCATTGTCCGGGAGCAAGGCGGCAGTATTTACTCCACCGCTGGGAGCTAAACTTGGCGAAATGAACGTCTCTGCCGAACGCTATCTGGAAATCCAGGAATCGGCGCATCGCTTAGGCATGCGTACCAATGTTGCGATGTTTTATGGGCAGGTTGGATCAACAGAAGAACGTATCGAGCACTTACTCAAATTACGTGAGCTTCAGGACAGAACCAGCGGCTTTCTAACCTTCATGCCTCTTGCTTATTATCCTAATGGAACAAAAGAAGAAATCACGGGGGTTTCGGACTCTACAGGTTTTGAGGACTTAAAGATCCTCTCAACGTCACGGATTCTACTGGATAACTTTGAGCACATCAAGGCGGATTGGGTCGTGCTGGGTCCTAAACTGGCCCAAGTATCTTTGACCTTTGGAGTGGATGCCTTAGACAGTCACCTCATGACTAAAAGAGCCTTGATCCACTTGATTGAAAAGGCTAGACGTGAGGCAGTGGAACGGTCAGGAAAGGAGAGAAGTGCATGCAAGGAATAATCGAGAAACGTCTTGCTGGCGAACGATTATCCATTGCGGATGGTATCAGGCTTTTACAAGAAGCCGATCTTCTTTCACTGGGACAAGGTGCAGATCTTGTGCGCAGGCAGATGCATCCAGAAAATATTGTATCGTTTGTTATTGACCGAAATATTAATTATACGAATATCTGCTCCTGTCAATGTAAGTTTTGCGCTTTTTACTGTAAACCAGGTGATCCAGAAGGATATATTTTGTCACGAGACGTATTACATGCTAAAATTGAAGAAACAATAGCAGTAGGGGGAACTCAGCTCTTGATCCAAGGGGGATTGCATCCCGATCTGGGTTTAGACTACTTTGAAAATCTTTTGCGCGACATTAAGGCTCATTTCTCTATTCACGTTCACTCATTTAGCCCTCCTGAAATATGGGATTTAGCGAACAAATCCCAGTTGAGTATCGAGGAAGTCATCCGTCGCCTCCGAAATGCAGGCTTAGACTCAATACCTGGGGGTGGGGCGGAGATCCTTGATGATCGCGCTCGACAGCTCATCAGCCCCAATAAAATAGGTTGGCAACAATGGATGGATGTAATGACTGCGGCACATAAGCAGGGAATGAAAACGACTGCGACTATGATGTTTGGGCATGTCGAAACCTTTGAAGAGCGAGTTTTACATATGGTTCGTGTTCGGGAAGCTCAGGATCAAACCGGTGGTTTTACGGCCTTTATCCCCTGGAGTTTTGCTCCATCGAACACTGAGCTTGGCGGAGAGGGCAGTACTGGGGTTGAATACTTGAGGACACTTGCTGTAGCACGTCTGATGCTCGATAATGTCCCCAACATCCAAGCCTCGTGGGTCACCCAAGGCGCAAAAATGGCTCAGTTGGCCTTGCGTTTTGGAGCGAACGATTTTGGAAGTACCATGCTGGAGGAAAATGTCGTTCGAGCCGCTGGTGTACAAACGCGAGTCCCGCTCCAGGAGATTATTCGTTGTATTGAAGATGCTGGTTATCAGGCTGTTCAACGCAATACACACTATGAGTGGTTAAAGGCCTTTAATTAGGAAGGAAGTGTAGGCGGATGCGCAGGCGCAAGCGACAGCTCAATGAGGCCAATCTGCCATTGATGGAACATTTAAAAGCGCTACGCAAAGTGCTCGTCATCTCTGCGTACGCCATTGCCTTAGGCAGCATTATCGGCTGGTTTGTCAGTGATCAAGTTTTTGCTTTTTTTGCCCGTCCGGTACTCCAATTGGAAGGAATCAAGTTCATTACCACGACACCATTGGAACCTATGTTAGTTAAATTAAAAGTCTCCGTCGTCACTGGAATGACCCTAGCACTCCCTGTTCTTATGTGGCAAATCTGGAGTTTTATCCTCCCTGCCTTGAAGCAAACTGAACGAAAGTACTTATATATTATTGTACCCAGCTCGGTGCTTCTCTTTCTCGGCGGTGCCGCCCTGTGTTTCTTTATAGTACTGCCCTTAGGAATTGGGTTTTTGATGTTTGTCGGTGGTGGAGCAGTGGAATCTACCCCCTTTTTAACTAAAACCTCATATCTCAGCTTTCTTTTAGCGTTTCTTATGACGTTTGGATTAGTCTTCCAACTTCCCATCGTCTTATTAATCTTAATCCGCATAGGGTTGTTATCTCCTCAGACCTTAGCCAAAAAACGCCGTTGGGCTGTATTGGGAATGGTCGTTTTAGCCGTTGTAGTTTCCCCAACGCCAGATTTAGTCACCCAACTTCTCATGGCTGGACCAATGTATCTCCTCTATGAAATCAGCATCTGGTTAGGGTATCTAGTTGCTCGTAGAAGAGATAGAGACCTAGCTTCATATTAAGGAGGGGAAAACATGGGTTTAAGTGAAATCCTCTTGATTTTAGTGGTCGTACTTATTTTATTTGGACCTGAGGATCTTCCAGTTATCGCTCGATCTATCGGTAAAGTTGTTTTCGAAATTCGCAAAGCAACCCTTGAATTGACGAAGGAATTTCAAAATACTATCGATACCCCGAGCAATATAATGAACAAAGCATTTGAACAAACAACTTCAACACGCGCTTCTAGTCAGGATACACACCAGCCAGAAAGTGCGGAGACTTCTAAACCAGAAGAGGAATTATTAACCTACGAGGATGAAATCCCCAAAGATCCTCTGGCGGAACTGCCATCAGATATGGTATCTTATGAAGAAAAGGGTGCGAGCAGGTGAATCAGTTTTGAAACAACTCTGGCTCTTTAATCAGATAAATTCAGATCTGCAACGGGTTGAAAAAGAACTGACAAAATTCGTGGAGACGGATTTCCCGATTCTCCAGGATTCGGCTGTTCATTTATTATCAGCGGGCGGTAAACGGTTGCGCCCTGCTTTCACGCTTTTAGCCGGTAAGTTCTACGGTTATTCGCTGGAAAAGTTGATGCCTGTGGCGATGGCTTTAGAACTCATTCATATGTCATCGCTCGTTCATGATGATATCGTAGATGCCTCGATGACCAGACGAGGGCGTCCGACGGTCAAAGCTAAATGGGGGAATATCGTTTCCATTGAAACTGGGGATTATTTGTTTGCCAAATCATTGGTACTCATTTCCAAGATTGATCACCCTGAGGTTGCCCGCATTCTTGCAGAAATCAGCGTAGAAATGTGTCAGGGAGAGATTCAACAAATAAAGTCCTCTTTTGACGTTGAACAAAATCTTAAGCAATACTATTATCGTATTAAACGTAAGACGGCTTTATTGATCTCCGCCTGTTGTAAACTAGGGGCCTTAGTGTCAGGTGCTCCCAGACGCCAAGTTTGGGCACTGGGCGCTTATGGTCATTCCTTAGGCATGGCTTTTCAGATCGTTGATGATGTATTAGACATCACTGCCAAGCCCTCAGAATTTGGCAAGCCCATTGGGGGAGACTTGCGTCAGGGAATCATGACCTTACCTATGATCCTTGCTCTTAAACTAACATCCGAGCCAGCTCGACTAAAGGTTTTGCTAGGGCAAATCGATAAGACTGAAGAGGAAGTTGCTGAAACTATTGGACTGATAAAAGCTACCAAGGCGATTGATGAGTCAATGCGGCTTGTGGATTTATATGTCCAGAAAGCTAAAAGGCATCTTCAGGATCTCCCTGTTATCCCGACTCGTAAAGCTTTAGGAGAGTTAGCTGAGTTTATTAGGGTTAGGAAGTTTTAGTTCTTGGTTAAATAATACAATTACCTACAATTATTGAAGGACCTCTTAATATTGAATTAAGGGTTCCTTTTTTTTGCCGAACCGTACAACTGAAAGCTGCTCCTGGTGGTAATACCTCCGCTAACTCTGGTTCTTGGGTAAATGAGTTTAACTGTGCAAGCTGCCACGCACCACACGGTTCTTACTCTGAGCGCTTATTGCACTACAATCCAAATGGAATGGGTCTTGCTAAAACTTCCGACGGTGGTATTGGTATTAAGGATGGTACAATTTATGAATTTACTGCATTACCAAATGCTACCCTTGCCGATGCAGCTAAGTTTATCTTAGTTAGAGGTACTGCTACTCAATTTGGTCTATTAAGCGCTGAAATTGGCAATGGAGACCCTGCTACATGCTAATATGGTGATTTTGGAACTGTATTGTAAATATGTTATAGTTTATGAAAGAAAGTTTATGTGTACACTAGTCTGAAGTACGCCAGTTCCTACACGGTCTCTGACGAAAATTGACCACCCTGAGTTGGGGAAGAAGGTTTAAAATATGACGTTTTCGCAATTCGCCTTGAGAGTTCTTCCTAAGAAGAAGTGAAGAGAAATCGTTTACTGGCTGTATTATTTTTAGTTTTGTTAGTGGTTATTGGAATTGCCGGATACTGGTGGATGAAAGCTGATTCCAGACAACCTGTTGCTCCCCTAACAATGGAAACGGTGAAGACAGGTTTACCACATTACCTTTTTACTATAGATGGAAAAACTGATGCAACTGATGCGATCAACTCGGCTAAAGGACTCATGGGTCCCTTAGCAGTAACTGTATCCTCGGACAAAGTATTTGTGGCAGACACAGGGCGCTCTCAGGTACAGGTGTATAGTCGTGACGGTGAATGGATCTCGACTTGGGGGAAGGGGAAGCTAAATTATCCCTTTGCGATAACGTTCGCTGATAGAAAACTATTTGTTGCTGACCCAAATCTGATGGAATTATGGAACAAATCTGCCTATATGTCGTCCACTCATTTCAATAAAGGATGGATTGCAATAGTTGCCATGCCTCACACAGTTCTTCAAATCCACGGCTCAGTACTGACCCAGAAGATACACCCACGACCAATAATCAATGTTTAAAGTGTTATGGTGGAAATCCACCGACCAATTATCAGTCTGCGCAAAACGTAAAAATTGATTTTTTATAAACGTACCGACATCCTACTTTGGAGATTACCGGAGTTCATAAAGATTCGGAAACGACAGCAGATTTAGTAACTAATCGTCACGCAGAGTGTATGGATTGTCATGATCCTCACGCCCTTGAGCAAGGCAAGATAACGGTAAGTCCTGGCAATGATATATGTTTCAAGTGTCATACTTCTTCAAAATATGGTGCTCCGGCTCAACCGGATAACACCACGTCAGGATTCTCCAACCCCGTACAACCTAACCTCCATAATTACTCAGGCACTACCAATGGACATTTAGATCTTTCCTGTTCCTCTTGTCATGTATCTGTATCTCATGGATATTTTCGGAAAGGGATGGTCGGAGCGCTTGCTGATAATAATCCGTTGGCAGGTGCGAGCCAGATTCTAGCCATTGATAGCGAGGGAGCAACAGGTATGTGGGAGTATTCCTCTTGTACTACAAACTGTCACACAGGTGGTGGCGCTTGACAGGATAACAAATAATTTGTCCTAATGTGATATCAACAATGGATTAATTGCATGCTATTTTACGACATTTAGTGTAATATAAATCGAAAGCAATTAGCCGTACAACATTTGCCCTGTTGATATAAGGTATATAGCAATTTGTTTAGGCTAATATTAACTTGTATAGGTCTTAGACTAGGAGGTTTAAATTGATGGAGGAAAATTCAAAGGATTTAAGTGAGCGAGTATGGAGGGTCTTCAGTTCTATGAAATTAGGACTGGCTCTGTTGGGAATTATTGCTCTTGTATCAGCAATAGGAACAGTGATACCTCAGGAAGCGATAAACCCCGAGGAAGCTAAAGCTGTGGGTGGCTTGTGGAAAATGATGGGATTAACACATCTTTATAGCGCAGTTTGGTTTCGCTTGTTGCTGGGTCTATTGTGTATCAATCTCATTGTGTGCAGTTTGCAGCGGCTTAAGGGTATTTATCATCGGACGTTTAAGCTAAAACCGCCGACTACTCTTGCGCAGGTACCACAAAAAATCAAACTTGCGGTTAAGGGAGAGTCTGCGCAACTTAAAGAATCCGTCCAAGAGGTTTTGAAGCGAAATGGGTATTATTCTACAGTTAGCGACCAGTCAGATTATTGGAGTTTTAT
>NZ_JUEE01000226.1:0-30902 GCF_000802135.1 Desulfosporosinus sp. BICA1-9 | reverse complement strand
AATCTGATCAAAGGTATAAGAACAATATAAATCCAGCGGATAGACCGTCCCAAACCGGTCCAAAGGCTTATCTACAAAATCGATCTTCAAATACTGATAGTCTAGTAAGTCCATTAGTTCTTGGAAAAGTCGTTAATCATTAATGGCCCAATATAGCCCCTCTTCTATAGAAGAAAACCTATTGCCCAGATCACCCAGTCCCTTACCCCATATGGTATAGTAGACCATCATGAGCATGGATCTTTCCAGCATGGTCAACGGATGTAACAAAGCACCTTTACCTAACTGGATCTGAGGTAAGATCGTCTGCATAAAACGAATCCATCGCCTGGAATTCGCCAAAGACAATCTTCCAAACGCTGCAGCCATCAGGCTTTCCCGTTCCTGCTGCACCGAATATCCCTTAAGAAAACCAACCTGAGCCATCAGGTCTATAACAAGCTGGCTTAACCCTTTCATCACTTCCTTTTCTTCAAGAAACAGGATGATGTTATTTTCTTTATCAAACCCTATTCCAAAGAAAGAAGCCTCGTACTCTGCAAACCGCTTTAATTTGGAAGTCCAACCACCTTGGTTAAGAGCATTTCTTGCTTCAGATGATGTGTAGTCAGATGAACGCAGCATTTCGATAATTGCTAATCGTTTTGTGATGCCACCATTCTTAAACTGATGACGATCTTGAGCTTGAGGGTCCCATTTTTTTTGACTGATTCCAGGCTTCGAGGTGTGTAATTTTTCAAGAAGATCGTTAACTCGGCGATCTTCCTTCTCAAACAATACGCAGGTCACGACTTTAATATCGCATTGAAGATTCTGAAAAAATCTTCTAGAAGCAGGAGAAAGCCCTAGCTCCTCTAGTCTATCTTTATATTGAGTCATCAGTTTAATACTTGTAATTCTTCGGTTTCCATCCATAACTAAATATTTATTATCATCATCTGGGCCTGGGATGATAACAGGTAATTCATTTGGGTTAAGACCTTTTAGAGAGATGTCTTCTGCTAATTTTGAAATGTCGGATTGATACATTTTAACTAGTTGTTTAATTGCAGCAATTTCGTCTGGAAGCTCATCGGCATTAATATAACGAGCATTATCAGGGTTAACATAAAGACTTTCTACCGTAAACTCTGTAATTTCATAATTCTTAGCCATAAATAACACCCCCGCTTTGTTAATTGTATCTATCTTGTTCTTGTCGCTGATCTTCCAGAAGTGGCCAAACTCAATCCCTTCTTTTCTAAGTCATATGGACTTACTGCGTTTTTTAACAGTGTCGCAGGGACGGGGATACTGACAACACAGAAAGAGTTGCCAGTATCCCCGTCCCTGCGAAATTCCTGCGACATTCCAGAAGTTTGTTCCGCCGAGTACGGGATTGCTGACACAACCACCATCAGTATATATTATAACCTTTTTAAGATCCGACTCTTTCATGAAACACCTCAAAGTCAAGGATTTACCAGTTCATATATTTATCATTCTCAAGTCTTTCTTAGACATAGTTAAAGGTACTGCCGGACAAAGAACGAGAACCTCCCTATGATACACCTACCAATCTCGGACCAACAGAAAAGGCACAAGACTTAATATCCGTTTTACTTAATTGGTGGTTAATTAAAGAGATGTACCTGGTAATTACGTGGAACAAACGACCAGTGGGCGACATTCCGGTTAGTATTATCCTCTTATGTCTGACAATGATTATCGTGTCTCTCCGTTGCACACCAGTTCTCTTTTTAAGTGTTCTAAGGAAAATCTATCCTTAGCTTCATTTTCTACCTCACCGTAAAATATCGGATTTTCAGTGAAGAGCTTTTCCAAATCGTTTTGTAAGATAACTGATATCTTATTTTGTTCTGCTGAGAATTTGATTGAATCCGTTATCCTTTCGGCCGTGCTTATTACAATTAATTCGTCGATATTAACACCTAGCTGACTAGCATAGATGTTCTTAGCACCATTAACTTCATCTAAAGCACTTCGTGTCAGTTCCTTGACCATCTTTGATTGAATAAGTCCGTATTTACCACCTTTTTCGATTACCACATCCACACCAAAATCCCCACTACTAACTGTAAGGAAAGTATGATATCCAAGCTTTTTGTACAATACACTACAGGCAGCTTCGAATTCGCTTGGCTTTAAAAGACGGTCAATGTTGTTCAACGTCAATTGATGAGGATTCGATACTTCCTCCTCCCAATCTTCGATGATATCTGCTTTGGGATTGCCCGCTGCAAGGAAAAAGTTATTCAACATATTTTTCTTCTTGACTAATAGTCTATTTAACTTTTCGTCGGGTGTTTTTCCTATTGTTTTTTCTTTGAGAAAATATTCCAGATATTTGTTCTCAGTTTCAAACTTGATCGTTGACGTGCTTTCAAAACTTAACATAGGATAATACACATGCACATCCTCGGTTTGACCTATTCGGTAGACACGGTCCGTTGCCTGTGCCTCCTTGGCCGGATTCCATAATCTCGTATAATGGATCACATGATTTGCTTCAGTTAAGGTAATCCCTACCCCCGCTGCCAAAGGGGAAAGTATAATGACATCAAAGCCGTTGCTTTTTCTATAAGCGCTTAACATATGTGATCGTTTATCTGGGGATAGGGTACCATTCAATATATTGGGTTGAATTCCGTACCAATAGTTTAAAGCCTTAAATAGAATTACTTGCATCTGTCGAAACATAGTAAAGATAATCGCTTTTTCATTTTTGGCACGAATTGGGTCCAATATCTCTTTTAGATAAGCAAGTTTAGAGGATTCCGCGATCAAATCCTTTGGAGAAATACGATTCACATCAATGTTTGAATCTATCTTTGGATGACCACAACTCGCTATTAATTTCTGAATGAGTGGCAAGGAGGGCTCCCCTTGCTGCCTAAGTCTGTTAATCTCCGCGATGCGCTTCGATTCCTGGTCACTGGCTTCGATTAATTGGACTACTACTTTTTTATTGGGGAGATCTTTTAGCTTATCCTCTTTGCTCCTTCTGAGAAAGTTATTCCCAATCTTTTGTACCAAGATATCATTAATTGTTTTTCTTTCGTCATTTTGGTCGGGTCTCAAAGTATCGATTGGCTTTACAAACTGACGCTTAAATTGATTCAAGGATCCCAGAACGCCGGGCACCGCAAAATCCATAATGTTCCATAGGTCTTCTGTTGTATTTTCAATGGGTGTGGCACTACAGGCAATTTTAAAGTCTCCATTTTGTGCTTTCAGGGCCACGCTTACCAAAGTTTTAGGATTTTTTACTGCTTGAATCTCGTCACAAACAATGCATTTCCAATGAACTTTGCCGAGCCAGAGGTGATTTAATCTCAGTGATTCATAGGTAATAAATACCAGATCACAACGGCGGATAGTTTCAAGTTCGCGTGAGGAATCCCTTTTAATCCCCTGGATCTTATATGTTTTAAACGTCTGGGGTCGGAAGAACTTTTGGATTTCACCAATCTGATTAGGATCTTCATTATCCCAAATATTAATAAGCGTAGTGGGTGCAACAATTAAGCTAGGTGAAATTGTCCCTCTTGCCTTGAGCCAGGCTTGGAAGGTTAGAATTTGAATTGTTTTACCTAATCCCATATCATCAGCTAATAAAAAACCATTCGTTGATGAGGTATGATATAGCGACTGTAATTTATGAACCCCTTCTGTCTGATGCTCATAAAGATTAATTTGTAAGCTTGCTGGGTTTTCATAGGGTATAGAAGCCGATTCTGATTGCGGAGCGGGTTTGCCTTCAGTGTGTTCGAGTTCTGTAAGATTATCTTTAATCAAGAGCATAGGATCTTTTTGTTTACTCTTAGGGCGCTTTAATTCCTCCGTTAATCGCTCAATCTGTCGCTCGATTTCTTGTTTGCCGTAATTTTTTATAAATCTTCCCTTGTGTTCAATAAACCGCTGATCCGAGTTAGCTTCACATTTCTCTTTAATTTCCTTTAAATCTTTAATACTCTTAATTTGGCTCGGATCGATAAACGCATCGCTTATTTTGGTTATCTCATCGATGAGCTGCTCGCGAGTTAGCTGGACCTTAAATACTTCTCCTTCATTTTGGAGTTCAAGTTCCGAAAGGTTTCTTTGATCTCTGTCCATTGCAACGAGTTTTTCCTGGAGTATCTCTCTATCTTCCGGCCGCCAAGGATGAACCAGTTCATCTGTATAGAGCGAAGGTGTCTGATACGCTTGAGAAAAGTCAAACCAACTTTCATCACTATTATTAGATGGTGAGGCAACGGCTCGATAATTAAGGTAACCCAACCCCTTTACTCTAGGGCCGTATTCCGAAAGGTCAAAATTCTCATCTTCAAGCAACTCGTTTTGGCCTCTATAAAAATCTTGCTCCTTCTCACCAGTAAGTAAACGGTTTTGTTTAACCTTCTTTGCTGAGTCCTTATTTTTAATAATAACTTTTACGTCTTTACCATTTTCTTTAACCGTATAGAAATTCTTGATTTCTGCATATTTATCGAAGGCCGACACAAATGAGCTATTAAACTCCTCGTCCTTGCCCGCAATAACAGGCATAATTTCTAAACCCCGGGGAGTTTTGTTGAAATCTAATTTGATTTTATCCACTATGACGGGTTTACCTTCAATACTCAAACGATGATTTAACGCTAAGTTAGTTCGTTCCGCAAAATCTTTTATAGATGCTAATAGTTCAAACTGGGAAGCAATATTGTTACTGAGCCTTTCATCTTGATTATACTTTGTGACAAGTTTTAAACAGTCATACATCTCGGGGGACAGTAATCTTTCTGAGCCATCTACGAGAACAATATTTTCCCTAAATCGTTTAATATCATGCTCCCGGCCGTCCTTAAATTGAAAGTTATATGTAACACGATCATCTTCGACAAAGTTGCCATTATTTTCGATATAGATAAATCCATCAAATAGCGCAGGTAAATTTAAAGATCGATAATCTTCAATAGGGTTGCCTTCCTCATCGAAGTAAAACTCATACATATTTTCATAAGGGATTACTAAACAAATCTTATCCTCCGCCAAAGATGCATTGGACATATTGACAAGCAAATGAATGTTGTCATCGGCACCTTGAAAAGAGATATTTAGACCATTTTCCTGAAGATAGATGCGAAGAACACTTGAATCTGAGTAATCAAGAGTTAAGCTTCGTTCTTTATTTGCTTTAAGCATTGATTTTAGCCGTTCTAAACCGAACCTCACTGTATCACTTCCTCATTTCATAGTGATAATATCGAAACTCCGTCTCAAACAATTCCGGCCAATAATAACCCTGATGTTTTAAGTGTATCTCCGCAATGGCTTTGTTTTTTAGCCTTGCAATCATTGCCGTTTTACCATAGACCTTCGAATCTCGATTAACTTGATCTATACTAAGGTTTTTCAAATAATACATGTGCATCGCACCCATCTTAGCAAATTCAATAAATAAATGTTCTTTTGTCTCCATTAAGATTGCACCATCATATTTCTCGTTGTACTCAATCCTATAAACGTAATGAGAGTACTTCTTCCAGAAATTCAAACGTATCTGATCCCCCGCGATATCACCAAACAAATATTTGATATTCTTCTGCGTTTTCCAAAGGGTAAAGACTCGCTTAGCTTCTTCACTTATCCCTTGCCACTTGTTTCGCGATAGCACCCCATAAGCGTCTCCGAGTTTATTACCAATCAATTTAAACATTTCTTCAAGCTGTGCCGGCTGATCATCAAAGTATTGTGTAGCGCTTTGGGTTAATAGGAACTTTTCGAAGGAGGGTTTAATAACATTAATTTCTTTATATGAATCTGTTATTTCCCTAACGAAGTCAAAATCCTCATCGCATTTCAGCGCTACGACCTTAGCATCCAGTATCCTCAATAGGATACTTTGAAATATGACATGGTTATCATTCATATAGTATTGATGCTTAACGTTCTGTATTTCTGCAAAACTCAGGCAACCTTTAAAGGGCCGGTATAGAGCCTGTATAAAAGACGTAGTGTCTTGGCATCCAAGCACTATATCTTTAACGTGCGTCAATGGCTCTTTCCAAACGCTGTTTTGAACTATTGCGAGTTGAAGTAGTTTATAAAGTTCGGGATCGGTAAAATTATCATAGTAAGAGGATAATAATCCTTTAACATGATAATAAAATCTTGAACCTTTTGTAAAGCACTTATGGCAAACATGACCGAATTTGGAAAACAGTCCCTCTTGTTTGAGTGAATTCGCAAAGAAGCATAGAAACTTGATTTCACTGCTTCTTAGTTCCTCTCCTTCGCTACGCAGTTTATCCTTTAGCCTATCGAGTTTATAGGAATCAGGTGCTATATTGAAGGTATCCAACGAAACGAATCGAGCCAATCGTTCAAGTTTTTTAGGCTTGAATCGTGCAAACTCAAATTGATAGTACTCAATTGTCATACTGCCACCCCATTAGAGGTTATTAATTCTTCCATACTTATATCTTCTCTTTGTCTAAGCTTTTCTTGAGATATTCAAAAATCTCTTGATATTTTAATTCAAACTTAATTTCAACCCGTCGATTTCGGGCTCTCCAATCCTCAACACTCTCATCTTGCATCTGCTTCAGAAAGCCCGTCTCACTTCTTCCCGTTAAAATAATGTAATTTTTAAGATCCTCCCTATAACCAGCAAATTCAGGATCATTGTAAATAAAAGTGTAGACACTTAAGGCTCTATCATGGCTAAGATCTAAACCATAATGATAATCTCCTAAGTCATCGGTATATCCTTCAATGATGATCTTGGCAATATTGCTTCTAATTTCTGGGTCCTTCAAAAGAATACCAAAATAACGCGGCATATTTTTACGGATAAACTCCTTACCCACAGCCTTCAATTCACTTTTTCCACTATCAAATAACAAGTCACTTTGTAAAGTTAAGGTACCAGTATCATCGATATAAAGAGAATCGCCAAACTCTTCTTTGATCTTTTTAATAATATCATCATTAATAGAAGTGAATTTTTCAAGTTCAGATCTCGCATCTTGTAATTCGTTGCTCACAGCAACAGCCTGAGCGGCAGCTTTTTTATAATCAAGAAGCATATAAACAGAAACTAGTAGAAAAATAATTAACAAACTAGACATTAAATCGCTAAAGGATAACCAGTAGGTTATTTCTTCGTCATGCTTTTTAACTTTCCTTAAGCGTCTACCACTCATCGACTTGTCATCCTAACTGCAGCCATTTGTTGTTGATATACTTCTTTAAGCTCGTCCATTTTACCCACGAAAGCTTTCAACACCGTATTTCCATCCTGAATGATCTTGGATGTCTTTTGATGCATTCCTTCTAAGTTCTTCTCATCTAAGATCTCATTAAGTTCCTCAATTGAGTTCCCGAAGTTCTCAATCGTTGCCTTGAACTCACCGAGCACCTTAGAAATGTGATCATCATAATCTTTAAATAAGTTCTGCAAGCCTTGTCTGACATTTGAAGTATAATCAACAACACCTTTGTTAATTTCTTGATTGAGATTATCAAAACTCTCTTTATAATCTCCCCAAAGCTGAACATACCCTTGGTTTGTATCCGTAAAGATTGCCAGTTGCTCAACTAGCTTATCCGACTTCTCACTAAATCCGTTTAAATTCTTCACTACGACCACGTACTGATCGTTAATTTCTCGTAAATCGTTCGAAACAATTACATCAAGACTCTTAATGGCCTGATTCAGACCCGTTGTCAGTCCCTCCATCGACGAACCAATGCTGGCATGAGTCATCCCGAGGTTTGCCATGGTATCGTTAAATTTATTACAAATAGTTTCGCTTGCTCCTTCGAATTCACCCACGCTCTTCTTTATACTATCTAAAACACTTTGAAAGTTGTTATTGAACTCATCCAGTTTACCAACAGTAACCGATAATTTTTCATTAGCATGTTTTTGTACTTCAGCCGAATAGACTGTTTGCTGTACGGTTTCCTTAAATAGCGCCATTGACTTGTCTTGCTGTTCGAGTGTCTCTCTGACATTCTTCACAAGCTCCAAATGCCCATCATAGGAATCCTGCTGAACACTGGCAAAGTTGTTTAAACCACTTATGATATTGACAAGCTCCCCCGCAAGCAATGAAGTATTCTCATTCATCTGCTTAGTACTATTTGCAGACAGATTAGTTTCCGAAACGACCGACTTTTGACTTTCTACGAGAGATTGTAACGTTTGGATTGTTTTTTCAAACTCTGATAATAAACTTTCATTACGCTCCGCCATAGTTCCGATCGTAGATTGAAGTCGTTCTAGCTCTTGACTTGTAGAGCTAGAAATTATCGTTCCAATGTTATCCACTAAGGATGCGATTGTGGATTGATTACTATTTTTGACAATCTCAATAAGTTGTTCCGTGGTTTGAGAAAACTTCTCTAGCGTGGGTCCTAAGGTGTTTTGCAAAGATGATTCGAACTTATTCGCAACAGACTCTGCGATTTCAGTCCCCATCCTTTGGATAGAAGCAGTTTGTTTTTCAAGTTCAACATGGAGTTGATTAATCCCATCGGCTTGTGTATTCATAGGAAAAATCGAATCGATTTTATCACTAATTTTGACGATTAACGACTCTTGATTACCCAGTAGAATTTTCTGATACACGGTCAATATTAAAGAAAATGCAATGCCATAGATACTGGTTCGAAAGGAGATTTGAACTCCATTTAGAAGAAGTTTAATACTATTTGTTGTATTCGTTACATCATTAAAATCCACACCGAGAAGTCCTATAACCAAGCCAAGAAAGGTCCCAAATATACCCAAGGCCGTCAGCAACTGGGGTGCGTAGTTGATAAACTTGAAATAAGATAAATTGCTATAGACTACTTCTTCATTGAAAAAGCAGTTTGACTCTATCGTTGAATAATATTTTACTCTTACTTCACCATCGTCTGAGCTTCCGGACTCTATGCGTCGAATCGTGTTTTCGTACTTATCCCAAACAGCACTAAGTACAGAATGTGAGAACAGGGTACGCACCTTATATACATCACCTTGAAAATCTAGGGTTGGCCTTGATTCAAGTTTTCCTAAAACATCTTTGAATAGTTTAAGGTTTCTTTTGCTGGACTTATCAAATATGAATAAAGAATAAGTCGTTATGCTGGCCATACAAACAAAAAAAATGATGAGGATTACTTTGTTACCAAGTTGACTTGCGTTAATGTCAGAAATAATAAAACTTACAGGGGGATAAAAGTAGAAAAATAATACCGCTGAAAACATGATTAGATAAATAGTCATTGGAAAATTGCGTACCTTTTGAATCAATATAGATGCCTCCTATAAACTAGTGCTAAAATTTTACAATATCATCACTTAATTATTTTATTTGACTTGAAACTCACACAGCCTTATCTCAAGGTAAATTCTACCACGAAACTCAGACATAATTTTGTGAATCATAGTCACCACTTGACCCACACAACTGCTAATAAATCGAACGCAAACTTCACTTGGCTCACTTTTTTCTTGACAATCGCAAATGATTCGGGCTTTCTTCAAAAGTTTTTGCTACATCAATAACGCCAATAACAGATATCTGATTCCCAGTAAAGGGGGTAATTTGTATCGGTTCAAATGCACTGTTAATCTCCCTATACATTGTTATCGTGATGAGAATCGGACAACATTTAGAGTCATACCTTTCTTTTTCGCCGAAATTTCTGCTATTCCTTCCACGGATACCAAATCTTTCAAAATCTCGAAATTTAATGACACTTCGAACTTACACTTTGCTTAGGAATGTAAAAAGGCGCGGTTTGTTTCAATCAACACCTCTTGAACAAAGAACTGATGGACTTACTGGACTATCAGTTCTTGAAGATCAATTTTGTGGATAAGCCTTTGGGCCGATTTGCGACGGACTCTCCACTAGACTAATATTGTTCTTATACTTTCGATCAGATTCTGGTGGCTCTGGGAAAACACAAGGAACCAACCCGAGCAAGTTACGCCGATGATTGCTTTAACTGATGCGCTAATTTTATAGCCATGCTAGGAATGTATAGCGTGAAGTATCGGTTCCTAAATGGTTACTACTAATTTTTTGGTATCTCTGAATATGAGCCTAACAAATCATCCACTGTTAATTTGTGTAGTATTAAATATTCCTGAACTTTTTTACCAGAAAGATCCCTTAAGTCAAGATTCTTAAACTCCATAAAAAATTTATTAACATTTGAAGTAAGATGATTCAACCTATTCTCCCTCATGATTTCAACGTTAAGATTAAATCCTGCCGCGTGACTTATCTTTTTAGTAGGAATAATCATTATTCTTTTGACAAGTGCATCTCCATACGTTTTTGCGAACCAAGCACAAGCGTTATTCATTTGACCCGTCTCATCCTTAAATATTTCCTTTCTATTCGTGCTCACTTTACTCTTACATTCAATTAAAAAGTACTCGTTATCACGTACTTTCCATAAATTATCGGGGCCTTCATTCCATTCTTTATCAGGGCGTTGGCTAACAAAACCTAAGGCCTTCGCTAAATCATCAACTGCTTTTTCGAAACGTTCCGCTTCTACTCCAAACCTAAGGTGACCTAAAATACTGTCGATCTGGATCTTTAGCTCTTCAAAGGTTTCAAAGGATTGAAGCCATAAGATAATATTTTCAATTCTTCTAAGACTTACTGAGGATATCTTAGTTATCGACATCCCTTCTTTAGGTTTAAAGAGATAAATATTCTTCTTATGTGCAGAAATTTGATATTCATTTGCTTGACTTATTGAAATTGAATATGTGTATCTCGCCATTTCTTGAAGATACCAGCCTTTTTCTTCATTTGTTGTAATATGTGTATCTATTAGCTTCTGAATAATATTACAAGCTTCAGTACTATTTCCCTCTGTGTATTCTCTTTCCGCTCTTCTTTCTGCTTCGAATATTTCCAGAATCTTTGAGGTTTCACTTAAAATCATCTCGTCCATATTTTCAATATAGAATTCTTTCCAACCTTCATCCCTCTTTAAAGATTGATTCATTAAATTTGCTAATGCCTTACTTGGTGAAATTCCATTCTTTATATCCTCTTTGGCAAAGTCGGCTATCTGTAAGCCTATTTCCACTTGAGTGTTAGTCTGCTGAGAAAAGTGTTTTCTCGTGTCTTTGCTCCGTATGATCTTAACGATTTCAGTACCAATTAAAAGAATAACACAATAGTCCTTTTCACCTCTTACTCCTCTACCAAGACCTTGTTCAATAATTTGTGCTTGTTTTATTGCGATAATCTCACTTGTACTACGACATAGCTCCATAAATCTATCCTCAAGTGATTCTGAAAAGGGTTTAGAATCAATAACTAGTATCCTGCAGGTATAATCGGGTAGGTCTATCCCATCATACCTATTAACAATAACAAGTGTTTTTTCAAAGTCCTTGTTTTTGAGCTTTTCAATTTCGTGATAAATTGAAGTTTTATCCGCAATAATACTACCATATTCCTTCCAATCTTGAGTCCCTTTAAAGCTTGGTACCATGACAACTATGCCAAACTTCGCATCATTTCTAGGTTTAGCTACGAGATTAACAATTTCGGATCGCTCAAGTGAACCATCGATTAAGGAAGGAATTAGTATCATTTTTTCTCCGGACCATTTCTCATTTTTTATACAAAGAGGATTAGCGACTGTTTTAGCATCTAATCCTAGACCCTTAATAAAGAAAGAATCATCATTTATTGTTGCTGACATAAAAATTCTATGTTGCGCATTCCCGTATGATCCAAATATTCCTAGAGGTAGTACATAAGGTGAAATCTCTAAACTTTCTCCTGAGATAATACACCTGCAGTCTCTAAGTATGTTCTTCAATAATGGCCAAACAAATCTTATCTCATTAAGGTTTCGGTTAGCCGATAATACTCTTGCAACTTCAGTAACCTTATCTTGCCAATCCCAGTAAGGTACGCCTAAAAACGCATCATATTCATTGTTCTTGATGTCTGCATATGTACCTATACCCTGCTTTTCGAGTTCAGGACCAAATAATGTTAATAAATCTTGATAAGCCTGTACATTCTTTTTTAAGGAAATCGTAAATGAGTCTTTTATACTGTCTATACATGCATGGGCATCATCCATTAAGACAGTAGCAACTTTAATGGATTTAGCGCCAAGTTTAAATTTAGTCTCACCATTAAATAGCTTCTTCACAGTCGTTATTAATATCGCTTTCCCGTCAATAAAGATATCGGGTAATTCTCTTTCGTTTGCAGAATAATTGATTCCAAAACTTTCGGCTTGTTTGCAGGTTTGCTCTACAAGATAATTATCTGGGCATAAATATATTGCAGGACCAGTATCCTGATTTATTCGAGATTGAAGAATTAACAAACCAATTAATGTTTTACCTTGGCCAGTATGTAGTTTGAGTATTACATCTTTTTGCTGTGCAAATTCGTTATACCACTGCTGTAAAATTTGCTCTTGCACAGGCCTCAGTGGACCTTTGTCACTTGCCCTATCCAAAGTTTCATAAATTTCACAGGGATGCACAATTCTGGCGAGTTCTCTTTTTCCTAGTCTTTTCTTAAAATCAACCACTTAAAACATCTCCTTTTAGCCCACTCTTTCTCAATCGATGTGATATTGGAATTTGCCTAAATTCAACTCTTGCATATACATAGCTGTAACTAACTTACAATGAAGTAAACACCAACGTACTTGGTACGAGGAAACAATTTACTATTACCTTCTTAGCAAGCGATTTCATTTATTGGTAGATTAAACAAATGACTAGAATAGTAATTCGCTCGCCCGAGATCGTTGCAATTATGCATTTGAAGATTCATGCCATAGCAATTAATATAGTCATTTTGAAAACATCCTCCCATAATACTCCTCCAACTTCTCATCACACCGCCCAACAATCCACGCATTCTCCTCCCCCGTCAGCTTCTTCCAAACATGCCGATTAAACTCCACATACCCAATATCCCGGCACCGACTCATAAATCGCATATCCTCAAACCGCTTAAAGGGATTGCTAAAGATATTTCTCTCGACATCCTTTCTCGTATATCCGTCTTTACAATACAGACTGGAGTTCTTCTCAACCACTAGCCCTCTCTCTTTTCTAATGCTATAAAAATCCATGAAGTAATTAACGATGTCCTCGACCCTAACTCTTCCGTTTTCGTCCACATGCTCAAGCATGGCTTTGAGCAGTACCGGTTTATAGGAAAAACTCATATCCATAGTCCTGACCATGTCCATAAACTTATCTTTCATATTGGCAGGATTGATCAGCTCCCAGCCATACTGCTTAGCATAGCTCTCTACGGTTGCTTCCTTAAAGTATTTAAAACTCCGTTTATCCCCGAAGGGTACCTCTAAATCAGGGGTTATCTTTCCTTCACGCAGATACCGTTCAATGGTTTCTGTTTGCACATCAACCATCCTCACGAACTCCAGCTGAGATATCATCCCTTTCACTTCATCCTGCCAATTGAATAGATCAATCAGCTCGTAATCCGCAACATTCACCGGGAAATCCAGAAAAACAGAAGGTTTTTCTCCTCTGGCGATTAAATCTCTGTCCAACTCAAACTGTTTCTGGGAAGCAACAACGTACTCTCCCACCCTATATTCCTTCAGGTTAAACATCCTGTGCAGAGAATAGGGCATGTTAAATAAGCCGGCATTATCAATAAAATCAAAGACCATCAGGTAGTCCTTACCTGCGCACTTGCGCATCCCTCGGCCCAGTTGCTGAACATACAGTCTTCTGCTAAGCGTCGGCCTGGCCATGAACAAAACCTCTGTTTTAGGACTATCCCAGCCCTCATTCAAAAGGTCACAAGCACACAAGACTTGGATATCCCCATTTTGGTACAGATCTAAAATCCGTGTCCTTTCCGCAGACTTCATAGAACCGGAAACAGCCTCACAATTAATTCCCTTTTGCTTAAACAAGATAGAAATCTCATGAGCATGGTGTACGGAAGCACAGAAAACCACGGTTTTCTTATCCCTAACATAATTCAAATAGGTTTCTGCAATAAGCTTATTTCTTTCCGGCACAAAGAGTTTGCTTTCTAAGTCCTGAGCGTAATATTTTATGCCATTGATTCTCACCGTGGAGAGATCGACATTGGTCTTGACCCGGATACATCTGATCGGAACAAGTTCCCCTAACTCAACGGCTTGCTGCAAATCCAGTTTATGAGCCACATTTTTAAAGTCCTCCAGGATACTCTCGCCATCTGCTCTGTCCGGGGTAGCCGTAAGCCCCAGAGTAAATTCAGGTCTGAAATAACTCAAAACCTTCCTATAAGTATCTGCCGTTCCATGATGGCATTCATCGACGATGATATAGCTAAAGTCATCCGGTTTAAACCGTTCTAGATTTCTGGCAACACTCTGAATACTGCTGCAAACAATATAAGCGTCTTTCGCTTTTTCTTCAGCAACATAGAGGCCTGTCTCCGCCTGATCCCAAAGTTCTTCAAACGTGCCTTTAGCCTGGGTGATTAGTTCTTTGGTATGGGCTAAAAACAGAGTTTTTTTCCCGACTCGTTTGGCATCGCTGACTGCGGTCACAGTTTTCCCAGTGACCGTAGCATGATAAAGCAGAGCGATACTCTCTCCTTGATCACGCATGGTCTGCAGGCTGTCTAAAGCAGCTTGTTGATGCTCGCGTAGTTCAATGACCTTGCCCTTTTGCTTAGGCAGATAATCCTCCAACATTCTAAAGGAGGGTATTTCCCCGACAAAAATCCGCAGCTCGTCCTTGACCTTCTCAGGTTGGTGCTTCAGTTGGTTGTATACCCAGCGGTAAATCTTCCAGTTATGATAGATCAGGCTGTTTTGCTTGGTAAGGTCATCATAATATTTATTAGAAGAAACCTTATGGGGGTTATGATAGGTTTCACCGTCGATCTCTATGGCTATTTTTAAATCTTCACTTTCCAGAGCAAAATCAATGGAGCGTCTATTGCCATAAATATCTGTGACCGGATACTGAAGAAATAGATATTGGGCTTGATCCGGACCAAAGGTATCACAGAACAGCTCGACAAAGAGATCTTCGGCGATACTGCCCAGGCTGATCTTCTGCTTGATCTTTTCTGTCAATTTGATTCAACCCCTCAATCGTCGATAACTTCTTTAAGCAGTAACTTATCCTGGAAAGCGCCTCTCTCCTCAACCTTTTGCTTTCTGATAACTTCGAAGTCCTGCAGAGATACGTCTTTATGTTCCAAGATCGCATAAACAACTTCAACCAAGTCTGCCAGTTCTTCAACACTCTGGCTGTCTAGATATTCCTGAAGTTCTTCACCTAATTTTGCGTTTAATAATTCTAGGTATTCCTTACCGGAGACCTCTTCTAAGATGGCCTGTTTTCCACTTTGTTCGATGATTTGGGGTATTTTATCACGAATAAGTTTATTGTAGACCTTTACACTCATGATTTTCACACGATCCTTTATAGAAAAATGGAGCATATTATCGAGTATATGCATAAATTCTGCATTATTCTGTTAAGTCCTGCCAATAACTGTTCCTTTTTGCATTATTTATGAAGTATTTTGGCATAGGTTTTGTATATTGCTTGAATCATATCACTTATCGCGGACATTTATTTGCAGTCAAAAATCGCATCCTTTAGTTGAAAAGCAAAGCACTCCAAGCCCAGGCAAATATGGGCATGAAGTGCATTTATATCATACTCCTTATTAAAAGTTCAACATGGGATCACGAAGGAACAACTACCTCAATCGCTTTTTCACCATTTCTTCCACTCTTGTTTTTCTTCCGGAGTGCGATCAACTCCCCTTAGAGACCATCGGTAAACCTACATCTTTGCAGCATATCCCTCTTTTTCCGCATTTCCAAGCAAATACAAAAAGGCTGAAGCAGGTATCCGTACAACGGGTATCCTAGTATTATGAGAGGTAACGCCATAATCCTCTGCCCTTTTTGTGATGATCAAAGCACCTTGTGCCTTCACACGTTCATCATTCGCAAGCTCGATAATTGCATCTGTTTCTTTGACATGTGTATCTTCGCGATATTTCACTTCACACAAAATCCGGCCGGCAGGAAGTTCAACGACCACATCAACTTCTTTTTCGTTATCTTTCAGCCTTCGATAATAACCAACCTGCGCATTTGTTGTATAGTAGAATGCTGCAATATGCTTATACACGCTTGTTTCCACCATAATTCCCATTTCTTTAGGATCAGTTATAACATCCTCCAGCATCAAAACGGCATTGCGTATGGCGGCATCGGCCACATAGATTTTCGAACGACCTTTTAGAATTCCTTTTCCATCAACCCCAATCGGGTCGCTGATATAAATCAAGTTCGCCTCTTTCAAAAACTGAATATAGTTTGTAAGAGTAGCTTTGTTCATATCATCGAGTTCTTTAGACATTGTTGTAATGTTTATAATGTTGGAGGATTTCATACAAAGGTATAAAAACACCTTTTCAAGTTGCAGAGGATTTCTGACATTAAATAATGTCAGGACATCTCTTTTAATGACTTTATCAACTACATCTTCACGCAGCATTCTTTGGGAAAATATGTCATCGTTCGACAGGGCTAGCTCAGGAAATCCCCCCACCGTTAGATAACGATTGAAATGCTGTTGAAGTGGCGAAAGCTTGGTCATCAGCTCACTGAAATCACCTTTATCGATTTTATATAGCTGTGTTGGCCGAATACCCTGCCCGAGCTGCGGCCTTACAGATATTTGCAGCAAATCGCAATATTCATAGAATGATAAGGTTGGTATTTTCAGTACACTCCAACGTCCTACGCCGCTGTCTGCTGAACCTTTTTCAAGCGCTGGGCTTGCAGAGCCAGTGGCGACCAGACGTAAATGGGGATGTGTATCATACAGTGTTTTGATCCATACCTCCCAGTCTTCAGCATATTGTACCTCATCAAAGAAGAAATAGAGTTCTTCTTCGGTAGGGTAGGCATTTTTATAGGCTCTTAAAACGCCGTCAAAACCACCGAGCTTTAAGATAGGGTTATCAAAAGACAAATATACAATGTTTCTTGCTGGAACTCCTTTTTGTAGAAGGCTCTGTATGAGCTGGTACATGATTGTGGTTTTTCCCACTCGTCTTGCACCCGATAGTATTACAAATCTGCGCAGATCCTTGTGCAAAAGCAGCTTCTCCGCTTCATAGTAGGCAAACCTATGGTGGGGAGGTGCTGTTTTTTCAGAAATAGGCACTCCCTTCCACCATGGATTATATTGAATTAACAAATTTAAGAGTTTCTCATCCGTAAACATGATCACAGCACATCACCTCATCCGAATTAAATATCATACCAAGCATTTTGTCAATAACTATTAACACTATACTATCCATTATGTCAGGTTTTATGTCAAGAAGGCTTATCTTTCCTCTTGCTCAAAACTGCCTTTAGCTTTTCCACAAGTGGAATATCTGCCAAGGCAAAGTCATATAAATCCAACTCATGGCAATTAACCCAAGCTATGTTGATTATGTCTTAATGGGTCAGATACCTAATGCTTTGGTAATGTTATTTCGAATACGGCTCCTGTTTGACCGTTATCTGCCCGGATGCTCCCGCCCATAAACTCTACAGCAGATTTAGCAATGGCTAACCCGAGACCGAAATTTCCTCCTTTACCCTTATAAAACCTTTCGAAAATATGGGATAAATCCGCTTCCGGTATGCCGTCACCATCATCCGCTATTCGAATGACTGCGGAATTTCCAGCTTCTAGTAAAGTTATGCTCACCGAAGATTTGGCGTAACGCAGGCAATTCGATACGATGTTGATTACTGCCTGTGATAAAAGCGTATCCTCCGCCAGTACGTATACAGGCTTATTCGGCAGGACAAGTGCTAGTTCACGTTGATGTTTTGCTGCAAGGCCGTCGAGACGCTGGACATATTCCTTGAGGATATTCCCCAAGTCAACTTGGGGGAGTTCCTTGCTGTACGTCTGGCTTTCAATACGTGACAGTGTCAGCAGCTCTTCTACTAATGAACCCAGCCGTTTGCTTTCGCTGTGAATGATTTGGGAGGCATGTTTTACATCGGGAAGCACCCCGTTAATAACACCTTCTGCATATCCCTGGATAGACATAAGAGGAGTTTTCAGTTCATGAGAAGCATTCTGCAGGAATGCTTTTTGCGATTTATCATAGGCTTCAAGCTTAGCGGACATCTCACCAATACTTTGTTTAAGCATCTGCAGTTCAAGAATATCATTATTACTGGTCTGAAGCGGAGCGGAGAAGTCACCCGAACCGATGTCTCTGGTTAGTCTGCACAGCTCGCCGACGGGGCGTGTAATCCGGATTGATAAACGATGGGCCAGCCACACGGCCAGTAAGGCTCCGAACAGCATAATGCTTATTAAAATAAGATTGATAAAACGGACTAAGGCGATCTCCTTATCCGCATGGGATACAAAAATAACAGCCGGACTCCCGGCATTTGTGACCGGGTATGACAGGACAAAGTATTTATCTTTCCCGATGCGGATGGTATATACTTGGTGATCCTTCATTGAAGGAAGCTTCCCACTGAGTCGTTTTATTAACTGATTGTTGATAAAACTACCGGAACTGTTTGTATCCCTGAGCGGAGAAAAAAGTTCCTGATCCCGACTGTAGAAAAGCATCTCAGTGTTCACTGCTAATTGAGAAGAGCGCAGAGCTCTGTAGAGGTTGGCAAAAGGAGCAGCTAAATTTGCCGAGGCAGTGTTTCGGATATCCGGCAGTTCTTTTTTCACCACGCCTTCCATGGTCTTCACAACACCGTGCAGTTCAGTCCTGGCATTTCGATCTAAATAATAGTTTACCGAGAGATTGAATAATAGCAGTGTTATGAGTGGAAACACCGTGATCATGATTACAAAGGGAGTAACAATAGCGTTTTTAATCGGCTTCACAAATTATTCTCCCCCTTCGCTTAGCTTGAATCCAAATCCCCAGACAGATTCAATCTTAACACTGCAATTGACTGCGGCAAGCTTTTTGCGCAGACGTTTTACCACATCATCTGTGGCCCGGGAGTCAACCTCAAAATCAAACTTCCAAACATTTTTCAAGAGCTCATCCCGGGATACGGCACGGGTGCTGTTTTGCATTAGATATACCATCAAAGCCAACTCCGTTGGAGTCAGATCAAACGGACTTCCATCTACCTTTGCTTCTCTGGTGGCTGCATTGATATTCAAATTGCCGGCTGCCAAGATGTGCTTGGAAGTGCCGCCTGTATCCAATTCCAATCTGCGGAACAATGCTTTGACTCTGGCCACCAGTTCCATAGGAGAAAAAGGTTTTGTCATGTAATCATCCGAACCAAGTGTAATCCCTGTTATCCGGTCGATTTCACTGTCTCTTGCGGACACAATAATAATAAGGGTATTACTGCAATTTCGAATCTGTGTACATACAGAAAGTCCGTCTGTCCCCGGCATCATAATGTCAAGAATGACTAAATCAGCAGGTTTTTTCAAAAACGCAGCCAATAAGTCATCCCCATTCGCAAAAGATTTCACTTCAAATCCTTCATTAGACAAAAACATATTAATTAAGCCGCGTATATTTTCATCATCATCCGCTAGGTATATTAATTTTTTCATCTTCTCTCACTTCCTTGACACTATTGTAGCCTATTCTTTTTAAGATAAAAAGAATTGCCACAGCTTTGCCACAGTTTAACCTTTGTTTTGCACAAACGAAAAACGTTAAGATAGAGCCAGGAGGTGACAAATTGAGCAGTTGACAGAAGTAGATTCCACTCTAAATAGTTTAAATGAAATTATAAAAAGCTTGGATGATGTATCAAGTGAGGAATTAAACATCCCAAACCCATAATAAAGAAAAGAGGTTTTGTGAAATGAAAAAAATAATGGTAAACGTACTAGCTGTAATTTTTACCCTTGTTATGAGTAATGCAGTATTTGCGGCCACTCCGGGTGACGGGAGCAAATTAGACAAAAGGATTGAAACATTGCAGGAAAGACAGCAGAAGATTGAAGAAACCAAAACCCGTAACCAGGAGAAACAGTCAAAGCTAGCAACAAAGAAAGAGGAATTCGAAGGGTTCAAACTGGATTTAGCGGAGCACAGGCAGGATGTACTTAAAAATCGTGAAAACAACATCAGCGTTGTCGAGCAAAACAATCAACTGCGCTTAACCCTGGCTCAAAAGCTAAAAGAGTTAAAAGACAGTGGTTCAGTAATTCCAGAAGAAACAACCGCTCAGATAAAAGCTTACAATGCGCAAATCGCTGAACTGGCGAACTCTTTAAAAGATACCAAAGGCCAGATCAAAGATATTGTAGAGGAATACAAAGGCTTCATCAAGGAAAAGGATTATGCCGCCATGGATACGGCCTTTGCTAAAATAGTTTCCATCCAGACTAACCGCTTGGAAATACTTAACCAGATCAACAGTATTCTGCAGAAAATGAATAATTTACTATAATCTGCTGTCTCGCGTTACTTCATTTTTCTATGCTCAATCGTGTTAATTAAATAATTAATCCTTACTCATCGATTCCAGCAACTTCTGAAGATATTCTATTTGTTCCGGCGAAAGCTTTCTGGCTGTGTCCACCAGACGGCGAAGTTCCGGCTCAAGCTGCGGACGTTCCTCGGCAAAAAATTCTGTAAGCGTAATATTGAGAGCCAAACATATTCTCTAATTCACGTTCAAAAGCACTTCTTTCCGCTGCATCCATCGTTTCTTCTAAATAGTCATAAATTCTATCACCTAATTGAAATTCATTCGTAATCATATGGTCTCGCTCCTTTGGTTTAAAATTGTAATGTCTTTTCAGCAATAAAAAATGTACTCACTAAATATTCAGGTTCAAACGAAAAATTACATTCTTTGCCAGTTGAGTTAGGGCTAATAATTAGTTATTCTTAATCTACAAGATTTAATTTAGTAAAGAGAAAGGGAGATACATTATTGAAAATTCGATGTCTTAAGAAGCATAACAACTCAATCATTAAGAGAATCTTAACGACACTGACGATCTTTCTAGTCGCCTTCCAACTCTCTTTAGTTTCGATTCCTGTTGCGAATGCCAATGACAACTTAAACATCCCCCTAACACCTATTCTTAATCTAAACTTTCCTTTTTCTAAAGCAATTCTTAATCCTAACAAACCAATCTTATATTTAATAGATTCTGATCTAAACAAACGAGTTTACGCCGTCAATTATGCGACCAAAGCAATATCGTCACTTAATTTTGATGGCATTCCAATTAAAATGGCCGTAGAAAACGACGAACTTTTTGTTGCCTTACAAAAATCAAACATTGATCCTCTGATTGATGTTTCCGCAACCGGCTCCATTGAAATCATTAATACCACTACGTTTACGATAACGGATGAAATACAGCTGGACTATGTTCCAAATGACATGGTCGTCAACAAAGATTCCATTTATATTGTCCCGTACAACAAAGCAGATCATAGCTTGCTCACCTATTCTCGTCAGACAAAACAAAAGATCGCTTCGGGCGCTGAAATTGATTCTAAGAGTCAGCTAATATTTAACCCGAAAATGAATCGACTCTATTCATTCATTGAGACTAGTTCTGTTAAAGTGTCTAGCTACGATGTTTCCGATGTTGGGGTTAGAAGCAATAATTTCTCTCAATTATTTAATGATGTCACTAATTTGCCAAAAGACATGTTTCTCTCTGCCGATGGTGAATATCTATTTACGACAGATTGCGTTGTTATGGATGCTAACCTTAATCCTGTTACTTCTTTACCAAATGCTTTAGCTTCCATTGCCTTTAATTCTGAGACCAATGACTTTTATGTCGCTGATCGACAAGACACCAGACTGGTTAAAGCTTATAATTATGACTACAACAATCCTTATGGTTTTCGCACTTTTAAGCAAAATACTACTTTTTCAGCCCATGGTTATGTCCGTCATGTTTTTTATCAAAATGGTAAGCTTATTGTCCTGACAGCTGGTGACAATGGCATGGTTGTTGAGACCTCCAACGTGGGTACATCCCCTCAACCTTTTCAGCCAGACCCCCTCAGTCCGGTAATACCTATTAATTTTAAACCGACTGATTCCCTGATTGATCCCAATCGACCGGTAATTTATTTAACTGACAATACCAACCGCAGAATCTACGCTGTTAATTATAAGACTAAGATGATTTCTTTCCTCCAATTAGATCTGCCGCCGGAAAAAATGGCGTTTGATAATAACGAACTTTATGTAACCCTTATGCAACGTGGCAATCAAAACTCGCTTCAGCAAGCTTCGTCAGGAACAGTGGCCATTATTGATGCTAATAATTTTAGTCTAACCAAGAAAATACCACTTAGTAGCGTTCCAGACGATATCGCTGTAGACGGGGGCTATCTGTATCTTGTTGCCTATACGTCTCAAGGAATAGAGATTTCCAGCTACTCTCGCAGCACTGGACAAATTGTTGATAAAACGACTCAGAATAGTGAAGCATACCTAAGTAACGCAAGTGTTCTTAACTCACATCTATATTATCCAACTGAGCGCATGCTTGATTCACAGGGTTTTGCCCAACTATTAATTTCCAACGATAAATTATATATGGTAGAAGAAGATCTATATACTCGCAGTATTATTAATGTTTATAACTACACCATTAACAACGGGGTTTTTGGCCCTGCTCATGACTTAATGTCCCGTAACGAACAAAATTCAGATATTCTGCTACTATCGGATGATTTTCGCCTTTCCCCCGATGGTCAATATCTGTTTAATGGTATTGGCAATATCTTTGATAAGGATTTAAATTATCTTACCAGATTAGATTCTCCCTTTACCGATGTAGCTTTTGATCCCGTCTATCAACGGTTTTATACGGCCAATACTAGACTAGCGGATCAGCCTTTTCCCAGAACATCGAGCGTCTACGATAATACTCTCAATAGTAAAGGTAGCTTTACAAAATTGGACGCGATATCCTTTCTAAGTCGAGAAGTAAATTATATGGCTTACCAAGACAGAAATTTATTGACCGTCTCCAAGAATGATTTTCCCAATTATTTTGATAACCAATACTTTATTCAAATTATTCCTGTTGCCAACAAAATTCAGTTACCAACAACCCCTTCCGTTAACCCTGTAATTCGTTTTAGCGGATACGACCAGTATGATACCGCCGCCAAAATTGCCCAGGAGGGCTGGAAAGAAACCTCAGATTCAATCGTTCTTTCTGCAGGGATGCAACCAAACCTAATCGATGCGATGGCTGCAGGACCCCTGGCTTCTTTGCTTAACGCTCCAATACTTTTGACAGATGAAAATAGCAAATTGAATCCGTATACAAAAGCAGAAATTGTTCGTCTCAAACCGACAAAAGCTTATATCACGAGCGGCACGGCGGTCATCAAACCGGCAGTTATCAATGAGCTAAAATCTATGGGGATCATTCCGATTGAACTGGGTGGTTATGATCAGTATGAAACGTCTGTAAATATAGCTAAAAAGATGCAGGCTTTAGGAGCTAAATTCACTAAGATTGCCGTGGTAGCTGGTTGGGTTAGTCCTTCAGATGCGCTTTCGATTGGTTCAATTGCTTCTGCCCAGAAAATGCCCGTTCTGGCCACGACAAAAAGTCAACTTCCTCCACAAGTAAAAGAATATCTCGATAGTATTCAAGGTTTAATCACAGATAGCTATGTTATAGGTGGAACAGCGGTAGTGTCTGAAACCGTTAAGAATAGTCTCCCGGGTCACCAAAAACGTTATGCCGGTGCTACCAAGTATGACACGAATTTAGAAGTTCTAAAGAATTTCGCCACTGACCTAAAATACCGTGCCGTATACGTAGCAAACGGTGAAACTCTGGTTGACGCTTTGACTGGTATACCTTTGGCAGCTCGAGATTTTGCTCCTGTTATTCTTACGGATAAAATATTAAATGAAGCGACACTAAAGTACACTAAATTAAATTTCTCGCAAAATATCTCTGTATTAGGTGGCCAAGCAGTAGTAACCGATAATGTTGCCAATCAATTATCTTCCCATGAATTGCTAACAGCTAATAATAGCACTTTGGGAGGTACGGATAGCAACAATCCTGGAGAGTTTAATAACACCTTAGTCATCCGGGGAGACAACCTAACCTTACAAAACGTAAGCTTAGGGTACAGTCTATATATACAAGGTAACCATGACAGTCTTAAAAACGTTACTGTCAAAGGAACAATCTTTATTGATCCACCGAACGACGGCACTCTAAGCCTCCATAATGTTAAAGCATCGAAAATTGTTGTACTTTCCGGTACAGAAAGTGGAATCCAATTCGATAATGTAGAAGCGGATAACATCCAATGGTGATTCCCAAACGAGAGTTTTCTCGCATTACACGTATCAACTAACTTTTTTTAGATAAAAGAGTCCCTAGGCAGGCTGGCAGACTTCCCTCTCATGGGTTCAGTACCGTTAGACACGAAGATTGCTGGACAAGGCTATCGAATGATCGTTGCTGATCCCTATCTTGTTTTCTACATCCTAGTTATGGAAGAGAACACGGTGGAAGTTCATCGAGTACTTCATGGTAAACAGGATTTCCCGCGCATGATGACGTAACAAATAATCGATTTCTCCAACAAAATATCAAGCACCCCAAGCTCGTCAACGAGAGCTTGGGGTGCTTGATTATATTCAATCTAGGTACGACGAAGATGATGATGATTCGTCCGCAACCAACCTGACATCAGCCGAACAATTCTATGTTTAAGATTAAAAACCAAAACTACACTCATATCTATGATTAAGTCTGGAAATATTGATACCGGAAAAATCCAGTGCTTCTCTTAGCGATTGGGTTTTCTATTATTTGTCAGTCCCACTAGATAGTCGATACTAGTTTTATAGAATTCTGCAAGTTTAATAAGCGAGGCACTAGGATTATCAAGAGCACCGCTTTCATATCTTGAATAGGTTGTTACGCGCAATATCAAAAGGCTGGAAGCAATTTTGCTCCAGCCTCTTACTTTAAGGTTTTTTCGGCTTTTTCGCCTTCCCCCTCTTCGTCACTTGCTTCGTTTCGGCTTTACTTTCCATCTCAATTCCAAACAGATCGCCAATATCCCTATCCTCAATTATCCTACGACTCTTTACATTTGATTTTTTCAGGAAGGTCTCGGTTTTCTGACTGATGGCTTGTGAAATAAGGTCCTCCATCTTCACCTTGCGCAGTACGAAAAACAAAGTGGGATCCTCGTCTAGCCGAGCGCCTACCCCATAGAGCACTGCCGCCACGTGTTTGCACATATAAGCCCCGTCAGGGCAACTACATTGAAACCTGATTTCCTTAGCGTCTGGAAACAAACCCTGGCCCTTGGCGGTAAACACTTCTCTTAGGGTCTTAGGAAACTTACCCACAATCAGTTCTTGCAATGAATCAATCTTCCCTGCACAGCTCATTGTAATCCCTTGCCAGACAGCGTCGGACAGCGGTAGTATGCTAATCGTTACTTGATAAGGTTTGGAAACGCTCCCTTGGACAAGGGCCTTGATTTCTCCCTGTGTAATTTTCAGATCCAGCACCGCTCCATGACGCACATAACTACGGCCTCGCCCGATTCGGTTGGCAAAGTCTGAATAGCTCTCCAGATTATCATTCCAGGCCTTACCCCACCAGGTTTTGGACAGTTTTGTTCCTTCAATCATCACGGGACAGATATCAGGATTTTTCTTTCTTAGTTTCTCGACACTTTTTTGGGCCTTGCGTCTTTTTTCTGCCACCGAGACGTAGGCTGGAAATCCAGTGTAATATGCCATACATTATCCCTCCCCAACTTTATTTAGAGAGTGTAAACAAATTCATAAGCTGTTGGTTATCCAGCTCAGTAATCCAGCTTTCCTGACTGTCTGGCATAATATCTTGCTGCAGTTTTATTTTATCTTCAATCATCAGATCAATCTTTTCTTCGATGGTACCCTTGGTAATAAACTTATGAACAATCACATTCTTTTTCTGACCAATCCTAAAGGCCCGATCTGTAGCCTGATTTTCAACCGCCGGATTCCACCACCTGTCAAAATGGATCACGTGATTGGCAGAGGTTAGGTTAAGACCGACTCCGCCGGCTTTTATGGAGAGGACCATAAAGGGTACATACTCGGAACCCTGGAATTCAGCGACCAGCTCCTTACGTTTGGCCACGGAGGTCCCGCCATGTAAAACAAGTCCCGGATGCTGAAAGATCGTCTCCAGAAACCGATTCAGGGGCTCGGTAATCTCCTTAAACTGAGTAAATATTAGTACCCGTTCCCGCTTCTCAACGATGGTTTCACAGATCTCACGCAGCCTTGCATATTTGCCGCTTTCATTTTCAACGTAGTCATTTTGACCCATAAATTGATCGGGGTGATTACAAATCTGTTTGAGCTTGATCAGCGAGGAAAGGACGAGCCCTTGGCGTTCAATTCCCTGCTCAGTCGATTCAAGCTTAGCCTTAAGGTCATTGACAATCTTATTGTAAAGGACCACTTGTTTTTTTGTAAGGGTCGAATACGTTTTCATTTCGATTTTCTCCGGCAAATCCGAGATAACTGTCTTGTCGGTCTTTAACCGTCTGAGCATAAAGGGGGAGACAACTCGCTTCAATCGGGCATATCCTTCCGGAGTATCCTGGAGCTTCTTTGTAAAATTAGTAAACTCTCTGGCACTGCCCAGCAAGCCTTTATTCAGAAAATCAAAGAGGGACCATAAATCAGCCAGACGATTTTCCATGGGCGTCCCGGTCATGGCCAGTTTATAGGAGGCCTTTAATTGCTTCACACCCTTTGTTTGCTTGGTGCCTGGATTCTTAATGGCTTGGGCCTCATCCAAAATTAAGGAATCCCAAGTCATCGTTTTTAACCAATCGTGCTTTGCAAGCATGCCATAAGTCGTAATATAGAGGTCATAATCCTTCGCCAAAACGTCGGCGCTGGTCTGCAGGCCCCTATTTTCCGAAGGGTGGAGGACACAGTAGTTCAAGGACGGTGCAAACTTTGTGATTTCACTGACCCAGTTCCCAATCAGTGAAGCAGGGACAATCAGTAACGCTTTTTCCTGGGTTTGACTTCTAATATTATTTAGAAGCGCTATGACCTGAACTGTTTTCCCTAAGCCCATATCGTCCGCAAGGCAGGCACCGAGTCCGAGAGTTTTCATATAATGGAGCCAGTTCAAGCCCCTTTCTTGGTAGGTACGCAAATTAGCCTGAAACCCTTCGCCACAGGCCACCGCTTCGATCACATCCGGATTCGTAAGCTTCTTTAGCACCGAATTGAGCCATTCTCCATTGCTTACTTCAAGTTCACAAGCTTCTTCCGAAAGATTCAAGACTTTTTGTGCCGTCAATTGGAAGCGCATGGCCTCTATCATACTGAGATCCATCTGGTCCATGAGTTTTTGGGCTTCTTCATAGGCCTTCAGTGTTTCCTTCAAGCGTTCATGATTGACCTCCACCCATTTTCCTTTAATTAAAACAAGGCCTTCTGCCTCCGTAAGCAACCGCTTCAACTCATCAGCCTTCATGGATTCTCCGCCGAGAAACAGCTCTGCTTTGAAATCCACAAGTGCTTCAAAGTTCAAGCGAGAAGGAGCTTTTTCTCCCACGCTGACCGACATTTTCAAAGAGGCGGACTTATTCTTCCACCAATTAGGCATACGGCATAAAATACCGGCTTCCTCGTAGAGCTGTATCTCCTTAAGAAACGTATAGGCTTCCTCCGCAGTTAAGCTGAGCGGATAGAAGAGTTCTCCCGAATCCACAAGTTCTGATATAAAGGCACTGTTCTCCGAGGCCTTATGTACGGTCGCCAGGAGTTCCAGCAGCTTTCTACTATTTTCCCCATAGTCTTGCAGCGCATTTTTAAGGGGCAGGTGTTTCGCTTTACCCTGCAGCGAGACATCCCCTGTATAGGTAGCCAAAAAAGCAAAGGGATAGTCCTCTTTCTTGCTCTCCACAAGGTGAAAGAAGACACGTCCCACTAAATGCACATTCGGATTGTAGGCTGCAAAAAATCCTTGGACACTGCCCTTGTAGGTCCTGATCATTTTAGCAAAGGTTTGATTCAGGGTTTCCCAGGCCTTTTTTAGCCAAACGTCCGTTAAGTATTCAGCCCCTTTTAGATAAGGCGCTTGTTGCAAGAGCTGCTCTACTTCATGGTCATCTATTTCAAGCATTACCTTTTCACGTAATACTTCAAGATCCGGATTCATGGCTAATTTCTTCACAAAGGTAGCGGCTATGAGCCTGAGATAACGAAGTGATTCAGACGTGACGACGGATTTATCTGAAAATCCAAGCAGTAAAAAAGCTTCATAAGCATTCTCACGATAGTGTCGGTAGACTTCTTCCTGGTAGGCGAATTGGGTGGACTCCAGAGTTGCTTCAATCAGCTGCCAGTCAAGTTCGAAGGTACCCTCCCCATGGATCAACGCAATCAGTTCTTTATAGGTAGTCGTTTTAGATTGATCATTGCTGGTAACCACTAATTCAATCCTTTCAGTCATAACGTTCTTAAATATTATACCATTAGATAAATCTATTGAAAATAAACAGCCAATCCAGTATTGTCTGAAATTGGCTGATTCAGTCTAGAAAGGGTAACGTCTGACAACTACCTTCGAGAACGTGTATTAGGTGATAATATTTCAGAGCAACTTTATTTGTGAGTTAAAAGGCCTGTGGTTTTTTAGATTTCTTAGTCCACTTTCGGGTATAATTGTAAATATAATTCTACCGCGGCAAAGCCTTATCTTGTTTTAAGGGAGGGACGGGGGGACAGGTTCCTTGTCCCTTATAATTCAAGAATTGTTAGCTCTGGGATGGCAGACAACATTTCATTGAAGGCACCTTCATCATAGCAGTTGAATAATCTGTCGTCCTTCTGATAAACCTTGTCGCCATATTTAAAGGACATATAAAACACGCCACCCTTGTTAAGCATTACTGCCAGTCTTTGCAGTATGTCCTTAATAGACCCTCTATCAACATGCAAGAGGGATGCTGAGGCCCAGATGCCCTTAAACATAATATCAAAGTTGACGTCCTCGAATTTTGCATGCTGAACAGACAAGCCAGTTAGTTTCGAGCTCAAATTTACCATTTCTATCGACGCATCAAAGGCAGAAACGTTGTATCCTTGGCTTAAAAAAAAAAGACTGTCCCTGCCTGAGCCACAACCCGCATCCAGAATGGTGCTCTCAGGGAGAAGGTATTCCTCAAATCTTCTGTAGTGCTCACTCATGTCTGCCTTTACTGTATTTATAAAAATTCATGAGCGTTCTTATTATAGAAGAAAACTGTAGTATTCACTATTTCGCCAGCTCCTTATGAATGATTATTTCATTACCAACAAGAGAAGTTGCCCTAGTGCTTAAGCGAAACATACAACGCTTTCGCTAGATTCGCTATATGATAAGGTTTTTAATATCCATCTTCGCATAAATAATTCTGTGTATTTCTATCTCGAGTTCTCTCACTACATAGAAAATACAATAGTTTTTTACACTCAACATTCTGTATTCAGCTTCAAGTGGTTGAGTTAGTTGATACACTTTACTTGAATAAGGAAATTGTTGAAGCCGATATATAGAATTTTCAAGAGCATCAACTAAATTCAATGCTGCCTCAGGTGCTTTAAGGATTCCGGCGATGTAACTTGTAATATCCCTTAAATCCTTTTGCGCTAAAGGTAAATACTTTAACTTATACATTATCCTTACCTATCTTATCGGCCAAGCTTCTTTTCAAATCTGAAAATACTTCTTCGTGCGTATAGCGCACATTGGTATATTTTGCTTCCAATTCTGCTTCTTTTAATTTATAGTAAATTTCACCTTCAAATAGCTTGCGTTCATAGGCTTCAATGCTCATTACTACCATATCACCATAACCATTTTTAGTTAAAAAAACTGGCTCTGATGTTTCATGCACAATCTTTGAAATTTCTGAGAAGTTATTTCGCAGGTCCGAAACTGGTCTAATCTGCGGCATAATATTCACCCCCATAATGATCTTAGCGTAATTTTATCATAATTATGCTAAGATTTCAATATGGCAAACCTTCTTATCATCTGCCTTTCAGTTTTTAAGTTCCTAGTATGTTAGGCTTTGAAATAAGGGATATCTTCAATATTATAGTTAAATTTGTCTGAATTTCTAGTATAATACCTATAGCGAAGCGAAGCAGAAAGATTTTAAAAACAGGAAAGAGTTAGCGAGGATGTTTGAATTTTTCTGCCCAAAGTGTAAAAATACTTTATTTAGTGCAAGTGATCATCCACTTGAAGAGAAGATCTACTGCTCCATTTGCAACACTTATCTTGATAATCCATATTACAAGAAACCATCTAATTAGCGAAACATTCCTCTAAAACCCCGGATTAATCCGGGGTTTTACTATTCATTTACCTTACAGTTCAATTTCCTTCTAACCAAGATTTAACTTTTCATCCCAAGAAGGATGAGCACCTGAGTAAGGTCAAATTCGTCACCAGTGTCGAATTTGAAGAAACAGGATAAGCCTCAGGGTGACAAACCTCATATAAAATGCCTATTCCAAATTGGACTTCGCGGGCCAATTTAGAATAGGCATAACTTTTTTACTAATACCGATTATTCGACAACAATAAGGAGTTCTCCAGCCTTGACCTGCTGCCCTTCCTTAATATTCACCGATCTGACAATCCCTGAGATAGAACTCGTTATCCTTGTTTCCATTTTCATAGCTTCGACAACCACGAGGGTCTGATTTTGGGTTACCTGATCTCCTTCTTGTACCATTAACGTCACCACAGTCCCTGGGATAGGGGATCCAATCTCATTCTTATTGTCAGGGTCTGCCATCTCCGTCAAACTGTATTCTCCAGACTGGGTAAGAAGGTTGATGTC
>NZ_JUEE01000225.1:0-5550 GCF_000802135.1 Desulfosporosinus sp. BICA1-9 | reverse complement strand
TACTAAATACAAAGGCTGTGAAATTGCTCCGCTCGCACAATATGCAAATGGGCTGCTTGATGATTATGAAGCTGTAAAAAATAGCTTGATATATAAAGACATTAGCAATGGGCCATCGGAAGGCATGAATAGCAGAATTAAAATGAAGCATCGTAGAGGTGGAGGACGAGCTGGTATTGAACTGATAAATGCCTATAATGTCCTAAAAATGAGTGACCTTGCCGGATGATGTCATCTTATTTGAGAAAGAGCCTAACATCATAAATTACAGAACTCTGTTTGTCCAGTTAATTATAAAACTCCCATAAAAACCTATACAAACCGGATAAATCAACCAATAATTCACTTACGAGAGAGATATACGTACAATAAAATAATCAAATGATAACGCTCAATGAGCAAAATCTAGCTAAAGATATTCTATTGCACGTTCCTTATTATTACATCTATAACAATAAAAAACTATTCAGCAATGGGTCACACCAGCGGAATGTGGGACCAAAGGTTTCATAAGTGGCCGTTTCGGAAAGTGGCGGAGTTGATTCGATATAAAGCGGCTCTCGTTGGGATTGCAGTCGTGAGCGTGACGGAAGAGTATTCCTCTCAGACGTGCTCAGTGTGCAAGGAAATGCCGTCTAAGGTAAATGCACGGAAGGCAAATCGTAAACACCGTGGGCTTTATGTGTGTAAAGATTGCGGGACTGTGATGAATGCCGATATTAATGGGGCAATAAATATTGCTAAAAAGTACCTGGTAACATTTTGTGAGCGATCACAAGATCGACCAGTAGTGGATTTGGGCCGTCCATGGATGTATAGGTTTAACGGATCTCGGTTCGTTGCCTAGAATCCTAAAGATGCTTTCCATTTCAATGGAGAGTGGTTCACCTACATGATATAGTCCCTACTGAAACATACTAAACATGGGATACTAATAAAGTAAAGATACATGGAGGTAAGCATGAAAAAGTCAGGAGAGATTCAAAAGCACATTAAAGGGCTCACAAGTGCAAAGTATGATTCAAGAAGCGCTGAATCCAAACAACATCAAAAAAAGGATCAGAATGTCACTGAGAAAGAGTCTAATACTTAAATTGTTCAATGTAATTAGGGGTTGTAACAAAACTAGTTTATCTAGATTGTTACAACCTCTTATAAGCGATTAATTATTAACGTAGAGGCTTATTGGTGGCACTGGTAGGAACCTTTTTCTGATCATTATCAGAATTTGGTCGTTGATCATCAACATTTGCAGCATGCGTTCTCGATTTGTCAGTTCTCTTATTGCTCATTATTTTTAATCTCCTTTCCTTTAAAAAACCTTTTGTTGAGCTGATTTAGGTTATCCTTAAATGCCGAGATTGATGTAATACAAGGCATAGTCCAAGAAAAGTAATTGACTTATTCAATGATCTTCAGTTTAATAGGATTAAGAATAAGTCAGAATAGTATCGTAGATTCGTGCCTGAAAGGATTCGTGGGTATCGAGAGGAGCGTTCAATAGTGCCGTTTATAGACATTCAGGGTAAGGACACTTATTATCGCCAAAATGGTGAGATATCGGCTGATCGGACATCAGTAATATTTGTGCACGGAGCTGGGGGAACGGGTAAAAATTGGGCCTATCAATTAGCAGGAATCGATGGTTATAACTTAATTGCCCTTGACCTTCCTGGGCATGGCCGCTCAGAGGGCTCTGCCGATGATGTAATACAAGGTTACTCCGAGTTTATTTGGAGTTTTGCACAGGCCTTAGGGCTTGGACAATTTGTTATTGTCGGGCATTCCATGGGAGGAGCGATCGCAATGGAGCTCGCTTTGACCTATCCCAAAGCTATAAAAGGGCTAATCATTGTTGACAGTGGAGCTAGATTGCGAGTGAACCCCTATACATTTGAAGTTTTGAGTAGAGGTGAACACCCACTAGAAAATATCAAAAATACCTATTCTGAGAAAGCTTCTGAGCTGGTCTTGAAAGAAGCTGCTGAAGAGATGAAAACAATTCCCACGGGGGTATTCTTAGCCGATTTTAAGGCCTGTAATGCCTTTAACATCATGGATCGTATCAAGGAAATCAATCACCCTGCTTTAGTCATTTGTGGAGAAGATGATCAAATGACGCCAGTCAAATATTCGAACTACCTGGCCGACGAATTAAGGCAATCAACCCTCACAATTGTTCAGGATGCGGGGCACATGGCTATGCTGGAACAGCCAGATTTAGTCAATCAAGCGATGCGAAGTTTCTTAGGCGGTCTCCGCTAAGACTTGGTGCTCCGAGTGATTTAATGGTTAAGGGTCAAGTTCTAAACGTCCGAGAGAATTCGAGGTGGCTATATCAACCATGCTGAAAACAATGGGTGCCTATATGAATGTACCACTTGAGGATTACGATGAGGGTATGTTATTTCATGTGGTAGAATTAATGAAGGAAAAATTTCGAGAACAAGCGGTAGAGACTATTCTCGAAGATACATGGAACGTACAAAAGAAGCGACGTAAACTATGCAAAAATGAGGCTGGGGACTGGGAACTAATGGACAATGAACCTTTAGAGATTATTCATAATGAAGAATCTAAGGTTCGAGAAACGCTAGAAGTCATGACTGTTGAATTAACTGTCAAAGTAGAAGACTGCATCTGAAAGAAAACGGGGTGTGCTAATTGGCAGTCGACAAGAAAATATTGCATAAAGTAAGGGCATTGCTTAATTTGGCGCAGAACGGTGGTGACCCAGCAAGTAATGAGGCACAAAGTGCGCTTTTAATGGCCCAACGTTTAATGGCGGAAAACGGGATCAATGAAGTTGAAGTAAGAGACTCAGCAAAAAGTACCCCACCGAAAGAAGTTCTTGATGATTATGCTACGGAATTTGAAAAGTTATCCTGGTGGAAAAAGAGCTTGGGCAGGGTCATTGCCCAAAATTTTAGGTGTTATTCTTATCTCAATAAATGCAAAGGCTATACAAGGCTGGCATTCATGGGACTGAAGGAGGATACCGAAATAGCGATCATGGCATTTTCTTTCGCTACGGACTACATACGATTCGGGGCAGACCAGTTCATGAAGGCTTATCGTAAAGATTATTTATTACTTCATGGACATCGCCTAGGGATCTCTCAGCAAAGAGGGGTTCGAAATAATTATGTTGAGGGCTGGATTTCGGGCTTAGAAGCTCAATATAACGAGCAAGTGAGCAAGGAAGGATGGGGACTGGTTTTAATGAAAGATGAGTTAGTAACTCAAACTTATAAAGACATGGACTTAAAGCGCGGTCAATCACCACAATATACCAGAGTCAATACTTCAGCTGGTCAAGTAGCCTACTCTAAAGGCTATAGTGATGGCAAGGGTTTTAGTTCTGCCGCTCATGGAAGGCTAAGATAATCAGATAAAGCTAGATGATTTTTACTAAAACTTCCATAAACTTGCCATTTGGAGGATCAGCAATTATGATAGTAGATATTTAATAATCAATAACAAAGAGGTAAGTCTTGAACGGATTACTTCTGGAATTAAGAAAGGTTGAATCCAAATGGCAAAAATTGAGCTGATTGCAACTGCGGCATTTGGTTTAGAATCCATCGTAGCTCGAGAACTTAAAGTCCTCGGCTATCAGGAGTTAGTTGTCGAAAATGGCAAGGTCTCCTTCGTCACGGACGAGTTAGCTATCTGTCGCACAAACCTATGGTTGCGCAGTTCTGATCGTGTTCTGCTTAAAATGGGTTCTTTCGAAGCTCGAACTTTTGAGGAACTTTTTCAGCAAACAAAATCTCTTCCGTGGGAGGATTGGCTTCCGGAGGATGCCAATTTCCCGGTCCAAGGAAAATCCATAAAGTCCCAGCTCTTTAGTGTCTCTGATTGCCAAGCGATCGTGAAGAAGGCGATCGTGGAGCGCCTCAAGGAAAGGTATGGCCGAAATTGGTTTGAAGAAACAGGCCCCCGTTACCAGATTGAAGTCGCCCTTCTGAATAACAAGGTCACTCTTACTATTGACACGTCAGGGCTTGGTTTACACAAGCGCGGATATCGACAACTTGCTGGAGAAGCACCCTTAAAAGAAACTTTAGCAGCGGCCATGATCCAACTGAGTTACTGGAATAAGGATCGTGCCTTAATTGACCCCTTTTGCGGAACGGGAACCATTCCTATCGAAGCAGCTTTGATCGCCCAGAACCGGGCTCCAGGACTCAAGCGAAGCTTTGCTGCAGAGAAATGGCCAAATATCCCGAAAAAACTTTGGCAAGAAGCTTGGCAGGAAGCGCTGGATCTGTGGGACCGGAATGTACCACTACATATTATTGGTTCAGATATCGACCCCAATGCTTTAGTGTTGGCTCGCAAGCACGCTGTTGAGGCTGGGGTAGACGAAGTGCTTCATTTCCAACGCTTACCTGTGGCAGAAGTGCGGTCTAGGTTCAAATATGGACATATGATTGCCAATCCACCTTATGGAGAGCGGCTTGGAGATGTAACTGATGTTGAAGGACTCTATCGGGAACTTGGAGAAACGTTTAATCGTATGGAGAACTGGTCGCTTCATATGCTAACCACTCACCAATTTCCTGAACGCTTAATAGGACGCCGTTGGGACAAAAGTAGAAAACTATATACGGGACGTCTCGAATGTCATTATTTCCAGTTTTTCGGTCCGCGTCCACCCAGAGAGCTCTATCAAAAACCCAATATTAATGGCTAAAGAAGAAGTCTAATGTGTTCTGCATTAGACTTCTCTTCTATATAATATAAGTTTCTTTAATTTCTAAACTTTCTTTATTCGAACCAATCGTTCCTCCGATTAAGAGCACTGCCCCTTTAACGAAGATATCTTCTCACCAAAGGAGGGCTTTATGGGGAAGGCAACAAAGGAATTTGTTGTTCTACAGCAGCGACGACCAGATGCTAAATCCAAATATATTATAAAATACCAAAATATGTAACGTTATCCTCCGTCCTACATAAACTACATTAAGAAAACCATAAATTATTAGAATGGAGGAATATCAAATGGCTTTTGGTGGAGTAGTTGACGGAGCTTGTGGACCAAACTTGCTGTCCGGCATCGCTGTTGTAGTGGTTATTATTCTTCTGCTCATCGCAATGGGTATTGTGTTTTAAAATAAGAATCTAAAATCCATGTCAACTTTGGAAGGAGGAAATTTCATGTACGGATACGGAGCAGGTTGCGGTTTAGGAAGTTGTGTTGGCGTAGGGATTATTGCAATCGCAATTCTTATTCTTATTGCCCTTGGTGTGATTTTCTAAAGATCTGAGTTATAATATTAAGGAGCATTTCTGTAAGGATTTCCTTCGGAGATGCTCTTTTTGATTTTCATAAAGTATTTAAAGGGTATATCAGATAATTCAACGAATTCTTAATTGCTAATACAAATATTGTCATCAATTTATGCGATGGTATTATGAGAAATGATAATTTTACAAGCATCAAAAACTCACTTAGACTAAAATAGTTAAAATAATAACAAGTGGTAATTGTCAAATGCTACGCACGTAAGCAAAGAAAAAGCCCAACCCTAAGGTTGGACATGA
>NZ_JUEE01000224.1:0-16436 GCF_000802135.1 Desulfosporosinus sp. BICA1-9 | reverse complement strand
AATAAGTTCGCCGGTTGGTGCTAGCATAGCAACAATCGAGAATTCGGAGGAAACATCGATTCCGACTACGAAATCGTTAAGAAACTGAGACAAGGGAACACAACCTTTCAAACAGAATGAATCAGAGCATCCACTTAAGAAGAATGTCAAACAACCTTGCATTTGAAACGGGTAACACTAGAATAGTGACCCAACCAGCTAAACATCGAATCATTCTTGTGGAGTGACACGCTATTTTACGGATAAGCCTCAAAAAGAGGGATCCAGGAGGAACGCACATCTATCTCTCTGCCAAAAGTGATTATAGCACGATATTTACTGATTGAGGTCCAACGTGTCAACTAATTCATCTGAACAATAAGGAGTAAGTTATCAAGGAACGTTCGGGTTGGTTTTGAACCATCGACCCTATATCTATCTTACAAGGAGGATGGGTATATGGGAATTAGTGATCATTCTGAACCAATGGTTGGACCGGAATCAAGTCTGCTCATGTCCATAAATGAAAACGGACTTGGCTTAGTGGTTGAACCAATCAAGACACAAAAAATCTATCAAGTTGTTTTTGAAAGTATCAGGGATTCTATTATTAACGGAGAATTGAAGGCCGGCCAAAAACTACCTCCCGAGCGAGTCTTAGCAAAACGCTTTCAAGTTAGCCGTACTTCCATTCGCGAAGCCCTAATGGCCTTGGAAATAAGCGGAATTATTGAGATTAAATCTTCTGAAGGCAGCTTTATCCGGCAGATTGAAACAAAAACCCTGATTAACGATTTATCTGCAGCGATTATTAAAGCCGAAGATAGTATGGTTTATGAAATGCTGGAAGTGCGCAGGCTTATTGAATCTGAATGCGCAGCCCTGGCAGCCGTTCGCGCTTCATCCTTTAATCTTGCCCGAATCCGTCAACATTTGGATGACATGGCAAAATCAGAATTTGACGAAGAATCCGGTCTATCTGCCGACGTTAATTTCCATTATTCTGTAGCTCAAGCAGCAAATAGTCCTATCCTTTTTGATTTAATGAAGGTTCTTGTCAATCGCATGAAAGGTACGATCAGAGCAACACGCTGCTACAGATTCTCTCAACCAAATCGTTTTGAAGAAACACTGAATGAACATAAAGATATTTATATTGCCATTTCTTCAAACAATCCTGATAGAGCTAGAAGTCTTATGACTAAACACCTCATTGATATCCGAGAGGAAATTGCTATTATTTCTTTAGTCAGAAATAAATTGACATTCATAACTGACGAAAAGCAAAGCCAAGCTGATCTCTGAAAATCAACTTGGCTTGATGTTTAACTAAGTTTATCTTAACTAGTCGTTTATTCCTTTCAAAGCTTGAGCTAAACTATGAATGGATCTATAAAAGAATCTTATTGAAAAGTTGGGAGAAAAGATGAGTAAATATCGAGCTTGGCTATTACTTGTGGCAACCAATTTATTTTGGGCGGGGAACTATGTGTTTGGAAAGTATGTAATTGCGGACATAACACCGCTCTGGACTACCTTCTCTCGTTGGCTGTTAGCCTTATTATTCTTGTTTCCGATCGCTTACTTTCTGGAAAAGCCGAACTGGAAGACGGTAAAGAAGGCCTGGCTTTCGTTAGTTAGTATGGGATTACTGGGGGTCATCGGTTACAACATGTTCCTATATTCCGCCCTAGAGTATACCTCATCAACGAATGCCGCGTTGGTTAGCGCCATAAACCCTGCAGTCATCGTCCTGTTTTCTGTCTTTTTGCTTCGAGAGAAAATCTCACGGATTCAAACGTCGGGGATTGTTCTTTCTCTGATAGGAACTTTCGTGATCATAACACAAGGTAATCTTGGCCAACTATTCCAAAGGGAGTATAACAAGGGCGATATACTCATGTTAGCGGCTGTTGTGATCTGGACCCTATACTCCATCGTTGGAAGGCGACTTACGACTGTTCCCCCTATCACCGCTACGGCTGTATCAGCTTTATTTGCGACGATAATAATTGCCCCTTTTGCTCTTGCGCAGGGGATTAATGTGACAGAAATTGGCCCCTTAGCTGTGACGGGGATTCTATATATGGCAATATTTCCTTCAGTTTTTTCGTTTGTTTTCTGGAATATGTCCGTTCGAGCCATTGGAATCAGCCAGGCAGGAATCTTTCTGAATTTGATCCCCGTTTTCACCGCACTTATTAGCGGGATTCTAGGTGAACAAATTACAGCAACACAAGTCCTGGGCGGATCACTCGTCTTCATGGGGGTTTACTTAACAACAGGAATGCTAGATCATAAATTTGCAGTCTTATTCGCTAACCACAATTGATCATGGGGTCAGGCTTGAATTATTCCTTTTTCTTTCAAAATCCTTCTCCTTTCAGTCAATCCAACTAATTATATAAATTATAATTATTATTTTCACTATCTATTACCACATAACTATAGTTTTTTCCGTTTCTCTCATCAATAGTAATTAGATCAAGCGCAAATTCTTTTGCTTCTTTTAAGGTATCAAATTCATATTCCCCAATATGATCTTTGGCAATTTCATCATGAACTATTAAAATAAACGTCATTTTAAATCCCCTTTCTTCATCTTAAAAGTTTTTATAGTGAGGATCTCTAAGAGTCTGGGGTCCATCTAATAATTAATATGTTTTTTGATTTGAGTTTATCTATATCTAAATCAAAGTAGACACACTTGAAACATACTTGAGCAATACAACTTAGTTTCCACATCTTTCCTACATTTCCTCTCAAGATCGAAAAAAAATCCAAAAGTGAACTAGTTCAGCAAAACTGAACATCGAGACTTCGGTGACGTAAGTCTCCAGTGACGATAGTGTCCAGTGGACATTATCGCCGAAAGCGCACAACCCTTAACGAATACTATCGCGCTGAAGGATTACTTATGCCGAAGGCGCAGAGCCACTGACGAATACTTGCGCAACCTAGGATGGACTCTACCTCCTTCGCCGCTAAGTGTTCTTATTGGGAAAGGCGACTCGGCGATACTCTCCACAGGAGACTATCGTCACCGAAGCAGAATAAGGAACACCCACTTATAGAAGTGGGTGTCTCGGAATTGATTAAACAAATAAAAGGGGGAGCTTAAGGCTCCCTCATCCTACATCATATACTTAAATCCAACTCTTCTTTTTCATCGTCCAATTCCACAGAACTTGGTAAGTTAAATGTTTTCTGCTATATAATAAATTAATTTTTCGGTACTTTCCCAACCAAGACAGGCATCCGTAATTGATTTTCCATAAATATTCTCTCCTATACCTTGCTTGCCTTCTAATAGATAGCTTTCAATCATGAGACCCTTGATTATTTTCTTGATTAACGTGTCATATTTCCTACTCATTAATACTTCTCTAGCGATTCTTGGCTGTTCTGCATAGCACTTCATAGAATTTGCATGGTTTGTGTCTACAATAATTGATGGATTTGACAATTGCAAGTTTTCATACTCTTTAGCAATGCGTATTAAATCCTCAAAATGATAATTCGGGATATTTCTACCATAAGAATCCACCGCACCTCTTAAAATAGCATGGGTCAGAGGATTACCGCTTGTTTCAATTTCCCAGCCATTATAGATAAAAGTATGGCCCTGCTGTGCAGCTATAATTGAGTTCAACATGACTGACAGGTCACCACTTGTGGGATTTTTCATACCTACTGGTGTATCAACACCACTCACGGTTAATCTGTGTTGTTGATTTTCGACGGAACGAGCTCCAATTGCAATGTATCCCAAAACATCTGAGAGATAGGTATAGTTTTCCGGGTAAAGCATTTCATCGGCAGCGGGCATGTAAAATTCACATAATGATCTTAAATGCATTTTTCGGATGGCTTTTATTCCTTCAAATAAATCTGGTTTTTTGCTTGGGTCTGGTTGATGCGCCATGCCTTTATACCCTTCACCCGTCGTTCGAGGCTTATTGGTATAGATTCTTGGAATAATTATAATTGAATCGTTTACTTTTTCCTGAACCCCAGCAAGTTTTTCAATATACTCGCAGACAGAGTCTTCATTATCCGCTGAACATGGACCTATTATAAGAATAAATCGATCATCCTTATCTTGAAAGATATCCCTTATTTCTCTATCTCTTTTTTCTTTAATAGCTTTAATGTGCTTTGGCAAAGGAATTTGCTCTATAATCTCATCCGCAGTTGGAATTCGTTTCAGGAATTTAATACTCATTTCCAATTCTCCTTCGTAAAACAACGACAGTTTTCATGATTGTGATTGTTTTAGTATAAATTTTTTTCCCAAGACTAGCAATGTATATTTTTTCATCTATTGTTAAAAACATGTACAAAGTCTGACGTGAAAATGCTGATTTTGGTAATGTCGATACGGTGAAAACCCTCCAAGCATAAAACGAAACTACCTTTGTCTTAGGTAGTTTCGCGAATGCCGTTGTCATTTTCTTTGAAGAAGATACCGCGTATTACCATATTCCTCAATTTCCTGTCTCCTTGCCTCATATCCCTTGCGTCCCATTAAGGCATACGTCCCAATTTTCCCTTCCTCAACTCCGGGCTGATCAAAGGCGTTAATATTCAAAAGCTCTCCCATATAAGCGGTCTCCCACTCGAGCATAACCAACAATTGTCCGATATGAAAGGCATCCAAGCTGGGAAGTACTATCTTCTGATGTTGTCGCCCCGCTAAGGTTAGAGCGTATTCCGTAGCTTTCTGTTCTGCAATCAACAACTCTGCTAAAGTACGACCCCCTAAAAATTGAATATCCTCGGGCAACTCTCCAATGTCTGATGGGATCTCTTGATCTTCCCTGAATTTGCCAACTGTCACAAACGCGATAGTCTTATCATCAGGACCCTCGACATATAACTGAACTTGAGAATGTTGATCAGTGACTCCCAGTGCCTTTACGGGTGTTTGTCCGAGCTGAACTACACATCCCTGTCGATCCAGACGTTTTCCTAAGCTTTCTGCCCATAATTGAGCATACCAATCTGCTATGGTTTTAAGGCCGTCAGCATAGGGCATCAAGACAGAGATGTTTTTGCCTTTTCGCCATGACAAAAGGGCAAGTGCTGATCGCAATTGAGCAGGATTGGAGAACACCCCCTTCGTTTCTCGAATCCTCTGATCCATTTCTAGAGCGCCTTCGAGAAGCTGGTTAACATCAATTCCACAAATAGCAGCCGCAAGTAATCCTACGGGGGTCAGTTCTGAGAAGCGCCCTCCAATAGCAGAGGGAATCACAAAACGCTGAAATCCTTCTTTGAGGGCAATCGGCAACAGATTTCCTTTTTCTTTATCTGTGGTTACGACAATATGTTTGGTATAGTGGTCTCCACATTCCCGACGCAAAATGTCTCGAATGATCATGAATTGAGCCATAGTTTCTGAGGTGTTGCCTGATTTACTAATGACATTAAAAAGAGTTTTATGTGGATCGAGTATATGTAACAATTCATGAAAACGCATTGGGTCAATGTTGTCCACCACATAAAGGCGTGGACGGTGACCACGACGTTCTGGAGGAAGTTCGTTATAATAATAATGGTTGAGAGCTTGGTGAACAGCCATCGGCCCGAGTGCAGAGCCACCAATTCCCAAGACAACAAAATTCTCAAATTTTAAGGCTGCCTGGTTTGCATACTCTATGATCTCAGCAAGCTGGCTTTTCATAGAGGGTAAAAGCCTCGAAAAATCAAGTTCCCCAGCTTCTCTCCGTTTGTCAAGTGAGGTTTGGGCTGCATCTAAAACAGCTTGGAGGTCCTTCAGTTCTGAATTTGAAAACCCCTTCATATTTTGTGAACTTTGCATCATCCCCGTATAATCGAGCACAATTCCAGGTCGTACTTGATCTACCATGATTCCACCCCATTCTCTTATTTGATTGACCATAAATGCTAAATCGAAAGCTCATTGGCTAAGTCATATAGTTCTCTGTTAAAGGGGCTCCGTGTTCCATAAGCAGCATCAATGGGACTAGAGACCACCCTCTGATTGACATATGCAGTCATCCGATTAGACTCTCCGGCCATAATAATCTCAATCGCTTTTCCGCCCATGGCTGCTGCAATCACTGCATCTAGAGCGCTTGGATTTCCACCGCGTTGTAAATGGCCTAAAACAGTAATTCTCGTCTCAAATCCAGAACGTTCCCGTAATTCTTCTCCAATTTTGTAAGCACTTCCCACCCCTTCAGACACTAAAATAATACTATGATTTTTCCCACGTTGATGACCACGCTTTAATTTTTCGCTAATCTCATCCAAATCGTAGGGGATTTCAGGCACAAGAATCGATTCTGCTCCACAGGCGATACCGGCCTGCAGGGCAATATTTCCGCAATCCCGACCCATTACCTCTACTATGAAGGTGCGCTCGTGGGAGGACGCTGTATCCCTAATCTTGCTGACTGCGTCGACTACCGTATTAATGGCGGTATCAAATCCTATAGTTAAATCCGTTCCAGCGATATCATTATCAATAGTCCCTGGAATCCCCACGACCTGAAATCCCTTAGCCGCTAACGTCTGTGCTCCTCGAAACGACCCATCTCCGCCAATCACTACCAAGGCGTCAATCTGTAACTTATGTAACTGCTCGAAGGCCTTTTGTTGCCCTTCAACTGTCCGCATTTCTTCAGATCGTGCCGTTTTCAAGATAGTTCCTCCGCGAAGCACAATATCAGCTACTGAGCCTATGGTCATTTCTTGAATTTCTCCATGGATAAGTCCCTCATAACCACGGTTTATCCCGAAAACATTTAAATCGTGGTAAATTCCTTTCCGAACCACAGCGCGTAGGGCTGCGTTCATTCCGGGAGCATCTCCACCACTAGTCAGCACTGCTATCCGTTGTATATTACCTGCCATCGGATCACCCCTTATCATTATCTTGCAATCTATGACTTTTTACACTGTTTATCCCTATCTTTATTCGCAGGAAAACAGACCGGTTTCTATGCTTTAATCACTCATTAATTCTGCTTTAAAAGTGTTGATAATAGATTGATATTTTTTGTTTAATTCTTCGTCTTTAGCCAGCTTTTCATGCATTTTATTAAAGGAGGTTATCATTGTATTATGATTACGGTTAAAATAACTCCCTAAGGCAGGATAAGAAAGTTTACAAAGCGTCCGAATGGCGTAAATTGCCATTTGTCTCGCCTCATTCACCTGTTGTTTCCGATCTGGACTCTGCAACTCTTCCAAGGAAATACCCATGGTCTGACTTACAACTCGCATAATATTGATTGGATCAGCGGCTGAATTTCGGTCGCTAATTTGCTTTTCCCAATAAGCCTGAAAACAAGAGAGGCTCAGCTCATCCTGACAGGATTCTGCGAATTGAATAAATCGGGTTATTGTGCTGATTGCATCCGCTAAATTATCTGTACGCTCAGCGATCACACTCACCACTGAATTATCTAAATAAAGGCGCTTCGCGTGAATATAATCCATGAGGAAAAGCTCTAATTCATGGTTTAAAGGCCGATGCACGGGGATAACGACTCCACTTAACAAACGCGAGGCCAGCCTCTCCCCTAGAAACTCTAGATTTAGTAATTCCGCTTCTACTGAGACCACCATCTTTCCTCCATTACCAATGACGTGTTCATAGGTATAGTGGAGTTCCTCGATGGACTTGGACTTCCCTGTTAAAGATTGAAGATCGTCTATTAATAGGAGTTCTGCTGTACGGTAGCGTTGACGAAATAGGTTGAACTTATTCTCGTGAGCGGCATACGCATACTGGCGTGCAAAAGATAAGGCATCCGTCATTTGGCTTTCATGCTTCAACTCGATTTTTTGATACAGATAGCGTAACAAAGCCGATTTACCGATCCCTCGTGGCCCATAAATCAGTGTAACCCCTGGTGCATTTTCTAGCTGGTAACCTTTGATCAGACGCCATGCCCGATAATTAAAGTCACTTATAAACCATTTCAAGAATGCCTCTCCTTTATTAACTAGTTACCCAACTTTGCTGTCAACGTCATTATGCCATAAGACAGTCGAGGAATTTAGTCTTAACTGTCGAAGGGGTCTAACCTCTGACTACTAGCCTCCGACCTCCGACTTCTGACTTGTCAGATACCGATAACACTCTTCTGCAATAACCGTTAAGTGTTTCGTACGACGGGTTAAAAGGTAGAAACCGCGCTCTAGGTTAAAATTTTGAACGTTCATCCAGACTAAACCTTGTTTCTCACCAGACTCTAAAGCATGCTTTGACAAAAACGAGTAGCCAATCCCAGAACGAACAGCATTTTTTACAGCTTCTGTACTTCCAACTTCTAACACGATATTAAAATCATTCAGATCAGAACCACTTCTCATGAGTGCTTCCTCGAAAGCTCTCCGATGTCCGGACCCGGACTCACGTATGATCATGGGATAGTCTTTAAGTTGGTTTAGTTCAATGCTTTGAGATAAACTTAAGACATGGTCAGAAGAAAACACACAAGCTAGTTCATCCTTAAGCCAAAAATCAGAGGTTAGTTTTTCGGTATCAAAAACCGCTCCCACTACGGCAAAATCCACCTCATGAGTTAGAACCTTTTCTGCCATCTCCAGACTGTCCCCTATGGATAGTTTAAATTTAATCTCTGGATACAAGTTCCGAAAAGAGGCTAAGTAAGCAGGAAGTAAGTATTCACCTGGGATGTGCGAAGCGCCAATATGAACTTTCCCATTCATGACTCTTTCGGATCCTCCGATTTCTCTCATTAGTTCTGACCATTCATCCAGCATTTGCAAAGTATGCCGATAAACAGTCTCACCCTCCGAGGTTAAGGCAAAACCCTTTCCTTTACGATATAGCAATTTTACCCCTAATTTCTCCTCAAATGCTCGGATTTGATTGGAGACTGCGGGTTGGCTGATTCCCAATTTCCGCGCGACTACTGTAAAACTCTGTTCCTCTACTACTTGACTGAATAAACGCATTAAATCTAACATGCTACCTCCTTCAACCAAAGAAGCCTTGTATGCTTACTAAATAAGTGTAAAGAAGAAGAGGGCATAGCCCTCCTCTTCAAAGATAGATAATTTTAAATGTCAATTAAAGCGGACACCTATAGTTGAAGAGTTACTTTCTTCATTCTCTGATCTTCTAACGGTTTATCTCCACGATCTTTCGGTACACTGACAATTCGATCGACTTCCTCCATACCTTCGATGACCTTTCCAAAGGCTGCATACTGCCCATCTAAGTGGGTTGAGGCCTTGACCACAATAAAAAATTGAGAACTGGCAGAATTAGGGGCTGAAGTCCGAGCCATAGAGATAACTCCACGGTCGTGTTTTAAATCATTTTTAAACCCGTTACCAGAAAACTCCCCGCGGACTGTTTGTTTACTTCCACCCATGCCTGTCCCATCAGGATCCCCGCCTTGGATCATGAAGCCTGGAATGATTCTGTGGAAAATAAGACCATCGTAAAAGCCTTGAGAAACAAGCGTAACAAAATTCTGAACACTTTCAGGCGCTATCGAAGGATAAAGTTCAAGTTTAATAAGGTTACTGTTTTCCATTTCGATCGTTACGATTGGGTTTTGCTTAAGTTCTTGATCTTGAGAAGTTTCATTTGTCACCTAAGTGGCCTCCTTTATGTTTGGGTTTTTTCTTATGTATTATACCACTGTGGATAAATTTTCCCTAATTTCATTCTTCCTTACTAACTCGACCTCGCCTCACATTATAGAGATAGATCAAGATAACAATAATGGCAAGCACAATTGCGCCCCGGGCCAAGTAACCATGCATGACAAACGTAATTTTCCGCCAATGCACACCAAGAATTCTTCCAAGGGTAATGAAGGTTAACGACCAAAGAAAGGCACCTGTCCCAGCTAAAGCAGCATATCGTCCATAATGAAGTTCACTCATACCAGAAAAATAGGCCGTAAAATGACGAAATCCAGGGAAAAAATATCCTATCACAATCAAGCTATCACCATACCGCTGAAACCAATGTTCAGCTCGGGCGATCCTTTTTTCATTGAGATGAAGATAAGGAGCAATCTTATGCAAGAACGGGATTCCTAAACGCCTGCCAATCCAATAGCTAAGATTCATACCTAAGAAACTGCCAAGGGTGGCAACTACAAGGGTTTTTCCAAAAGCCATATGACCCACTGAAGTTTGAAAGCCACTGAAGGTCATTAGAAATTCATCGGGGACAGGAACCCCTATCATACCAAACGTTAGCAAGATGAATAAGCCAACATAGCGATAGTGATAGATTATGTCAATAAAATTCAGATCAAGCCCGTGCATGGTCTACCTGCTTTCCCCATCAGCTTTGTCATTTTAAGCTTTGCGTCGACTTATTTATATAGATTCTACCTTCATATGTGATATTCCTTCAAAAATATTCAAAGCAGATGCAATTTTCTAGCATCTGCTTTGAATAAAGCGTATTTTAATGAACTGCTGGTTTCTTTCTCAACTGCTCGTTGTCTGTCGTCGGCTAACAAGCCCATTAGCACATTCAAAAAGAACCTTTTTAGAATCGACCACCGTTTCAAGAACAACTGGCTTCCCCCAAAGAAATTGTACAAGAGCTAAGGTTTTTTCTAGATAGACGATATCAAGATCCACTCCTTCGTGACGATGTTTAAGAGATAGTCCTCCTTTACCATCATGATCCCCTCCGAGCACGACAATCCGTGGATTACCCCCATTAACCAATTGTTGCACAAGGTTGTCTCGCACTTTCTCCCATTTATTGTCTGTAACCTGCCAATGTGCTCCGATTTTGCGGAAATTGAAAAGGTTTAGCTCCTCTACTAACTCGATAGTAAGGTGATTGCGGATAAACGAAAGGTCATTTTCAGTTTCACGAAGCTCCCATAAATACTCAAGCGGTTTAACTTTGGCTAGATATTCCCATATTTTTACACCCAAATAATAAGGATTTAGCCCTAAGCGAGAAGGCTGAACGACTTGACTATGCATTATCGCAAAGTCAAGCGTCTCCGCATCGCTTAGATCTAGTTCGCGCATAATTCTGGCATGCCAAAAGGTCGCCCAGCCTTCATTGATAATCTTCGTCTCAATTTGGGGATAGAAATATAACGACTCCTCACGAACGATACTGACAATATCTCTTTGCCATTCATTAAGTCCAGGTGCAAATCGAATTAAATAGAGTAAAAGATCTTCAAACTCTTGTGGCGTCACTAATTCTAAATTGTCCTTTTGTTTGTCTTCCCAAAGATCTTCATAAGGTTGAGATCTCCTATTGACAGCTTTCTTTTGACAATTATCCCGTTGATTTCCTGATTTATTTTCGACGTTATGGTTTTTGGGGCTAATATGCGATCGGAAATCCACATGTTCTTGAATAGCAAGAACTGCATCTAAGATTTTTTCAACCCGGTCTCGCCCATATCGAATTTCATATTCTCGAATTTTTTCTGCATGAGCCCCCATCCGTTCAACCATGTCCTTTGGAGTCCGCGAAAAATAACGATTGTTATTAAAAAAATCAACATGGGCATAAACATGCCCAATCACAAGTTTATTTTGAATTAATCGATTTCCTTCTAACAAAAATGCATAGGCAGGATTTGTGTTAATCACTAGTTCATAAATCCTGCTCAAATTCAAATCATATTGTAACTTCATGCGATAGAAAGCTTTGCCAAAGCTCCAATGTGTAAAACGCACCGGCATTCCATAAGCACCGAACGAATATAATGCTTCTGCTGGAACAATTTCAAAGTTCACAGGACAGAATTTGAGTCCCATGCCACGGGCCACGTGAGCGATTTCTTGCGCTATCGTACTTAAGGATCGCTTCTCATTGTCCATGACTACCCTCCTAGCGATACCACGTTTGAGCGTTTAAGAGAACTAGCGAAGCCATGTCGGCGGGGTACAAGATATTAAGAAAAAACTGTTTTAAGTGCTTCATACACCTCAGTTCGATCCCTGATCGTTACTAGACGAAGTTTGGGATCTGAAATACGTTTTAAGGTTGACATTAAAGTACTGGAGTAGTGAGTTCTTAAGATCTCTCCATAGCCTACAATTTGGCTTATTTCAACCAATTGTTTCATGAGAGACAAGGCTCTTGTATTATCAGAACCGATATTATCTCCATCCGTAAAATGAACTGGGTAAATATTGAAGTGAGCTGGAGGATAGTCCTTTTCCACTAAATCCAGAGCATATTTATAAACGGATGAACAGCGAGTTCCTCCACTTTCCCCACGTGTGAAGAATTCTTCCTCTGTAACTTCCTTAGCCTCAGTATGATGAGCTAAAAACCGAATTTCTACATTTTCATACTTAAGACGCAGGAAACGGACCATCCAAAAGAAGAACGTTCGGGAAATATACTTTTCGAATTGCCCCATGGAACCTGAGGTATCCATCATTGCTAGAATCACTGCATTTGTCTCGAAATTCGGACGAGTCTCCCAGGTTTTAAAGCGCAAGTCTTCGGGAGAAATTCGTAATTTTGACTTCTTTTCCTTCTTGGCAAAGGCTTGCCTCTTGATACTTTCCAGTAAGGTACGTTTCTTATCCACATTGGCCATTAACCCTTTTTTTCGAACGTCATTAAATTCCGGACGGTCATGGGCAATAAGGGGTTTTTTCTTATCATCTAAATTTGGTAGTTTTAATTCTTCGAAGAGAATACTAGCTAAATCCTCGTACGTAACTTCCGCTTCATAGATATCTTGGCCAGGTGCTTCACCTGCTCCACTCCCTGCCCCGCCTTTACCGTCTCCTTGATCTCGACCTAAGATTTCCCCCGGGACCATCTTTTTAGTTCCCTGTCCGGTATGATTCTTTTTATTAAAATCATAGCGAAAACGAAATTCTTCCAGAGAACGCATAGGGATCTTGGTGTTCTTTTTGCCATCAGATAAGATAATACTTTCATCGACTATTAAATCACCCAGTTGTTGCTTGATGATTTCTTCGACTTTTTCTTTGTGCCTTGTTTGGTCAAGATGTCCTTTACGATGTAAACTCCAGTCATCACGACTCACGATAATCTCGTCAGACACACTAATCCCCCTTCCTCTTTAGCGGTTAAGGAGGGCCCCAACATACTTAACAATCTCATTGGCACAGATTGGACAATAGCCATGCTCTTTTACGAGACGATCCATGACATTGTTAATACGTCGCAATTGCTCCTGATCTGGATGGGCGACAGAGGTTGTAATTTTTACGATATCCTTAAGATCAGCAAATAATTTCTTTTCGATTGCTTCTTTCAGGCGCTCATGAGACTCATAGCTAAAGGTTTTTCCTTTTCGTGCATACATCGAAATCCGAATCAGAATCTCTTCACGGAATGTCTTTTTAGCATTATCCGAAACACCAATTTGTTCCTCGATACTGCGCATGAGTTGTTCATCAGGCGCTAATTCTTCACCCGTGATGGAGTCATATAGTTTTGTGGAATTGCAAAACGCCTCAACGTTATCGAGATAATTACTTAATAGTGATTTGGCAGATTCCTCATAGGCATAGACAAACGCTTTCTGAACTTCTTTCTTAGCCATTTCGTCATATTCACGGCGAGCCACAGAAATAAGATTGAGAAGATTTTCTTTTTCCTCTTTCATAATAGAAGTATGCTGAGAGAGGCCGTCTTTCAAGGCCCTTAAAATATCCAACGCGTTGATACACGCATGTTCATCTCGAATCAAAGCCGTAGAAATGCGGTTAATTACGTAACGTGGATCTACTCCACTCATACCTTCTCCTTGTTCTTCTCCTTCTATTGCTAACTCCTTAATATCTTTCTGGTTAAACCCTTCCACATCTTCCCCGTCATAGATTCTCATCTTTTTCACAAGATCCATGCCTTGTTTTTTCGATGGTTTCATGCGCGAGAGCACGCTGAATACTGAGGTCGCCCAAAGGCTATGAGGTGCCAAATGCACATTGCGTATATCACTTTGACTGATTAACTTGTTGTATATTTTAACTTCATCACTAACGCGGAGATTATATGGAATATGCATGACAATAATTCTTGATTGAAGAGCTTCGTTTTTCTTGTTGCCGATAAAGGCACGATATTCATTTTCATTCGTATGGGCAATGACCAGCTCGTCAGCGGAGATGAGCGCAAAGCGGCCAGCTTTGAAATTTCCTTCCTGTGAAAGACTTAGCAGATTCCAGAGAAACTTTTCATCGGATTTTAACATTTCCTGGAATTCCATTAAACCTCTATTGGCCTTATTAAGTTCACCATCGAAACGATAGGCACGCGGATCAGACTCGGATCCATATTCTGTAATTGAGGAAAAATCAATACTTCCCGTTAAATCAGCAATATCTTGAGATTTAGGGTCCGAGGGAGTAAACGTACCGACTCCAACCCGTTGCTCTTCTGAAAAGAGGATTCTTTTAATGGGGAAAGACTCAACCTCACCGCTAAATTCCTCATCTAGTCTTAAACGGCATACTGGGCAAAGATTTCCTTCGATACGAATACTATACCTTTCCTCAAATTGAGAACGTAAGGAGACTGGCAAGAGGTGCAGAGGGTCCTCATGCATGGGGCACCCTTCAATAGCATAGACCGCTCCTTCATCGGTTCTTGTGAAATCTTCAAGCCCTCTCTTCAGAAGGCTTACGATGGTTGATTTACCGCCACTCACTGGTCCCATCAACAATAATATGCGTTTACGGACATCTAATCGTTTGGCAGCACTGTGAAAATACTCTTCAATAAGGCGTTCCAAGGTTTTATCCATTCCGAATAACTCTTTGTCAAAAAATTTATATATTTTCTGATCTCCGATTTTCTCAACCCCGGCCGCTTTGATCATGGCATAGATTCGAGCATGGGCATGCAACGCTAAATTGGTATTTTCTGTAACCATTTGCAAATAATCTGCAAACGTACCACTCCAAGCCAGAGCAGCCTCTCCTTCACGATATTCACGCAACCACTTTATGACTTCCATGGTAACCCTCCCTTCTCTAACAACCAGCAAAACTATCTAGTCTAATTATATATATGCCAATTCAAAGAAGTTAAGTCACTCTTCATTTGTGTATAATATTTATAAAGAATCCCACGCCAGCTTAGTCGCCTAAATTTACAGTTGTCTTCATCTGAGTATTGCTAAACTTCAATCTAGAAAATTAAAATCGTCCATGCCTCACCCTTGTTGGATCAGCATGGACGACCTACAAAATTTCGCGTTGAGCATCTTAGAATTCAATGCCTTGACGTGACATGACTCCCTGTTCAAAGGGATGTTTTTTCTGTACCATTTCCGTTACCAAATCGGCTCGATCCATTAAGGTCTGAGAAGCATTTCGACCGGTTAACACCAGCTCGACGTGAGAAGGCTTATTATTCATTAAATCTAGAACATCCTCTTCAGGAATTAAATCAAACCAAACCGCGTTCACAATTTCATCTAAGATAACTATATCCCATTCTCCCGAAAGAATAATCTCCTGCGCTCTGGAGAAGGCCTTTTGCGCTTCCTCGATGTTCTCCTTAAGGGGTTCCCCTTTGTGAACCCATCCAGATCCTCCAAAGTGTTCGAGTTGACATTCCGGGCTCAAACGCTTTAAGCCGGCTAATTCTCCGTAAGTATCCTGACCTTTCATAAACTGGATAATATAGACTTGAAAACCATGCCCCACTGCACGTATTGCTAATCCAAAAGCAGCCGTCGATTTTCCCTTGCCATTGCCAGTATAAATTTGCACTAATCCTTGGGAAAGATTTGACATCGTTACACCTTCCGTATCCATTTTTCAAGCTGGGGATGTATATACACAACATTAGGGGAGGTTAGTATTTCCGGAAACCGCTCCAAAGTTTGTCGATTAAACGCAATCGAAAAAAATAACTTGATAGATGACTTTTCATCGGTTGCTCTTAGTTCTACTTTATCAGGATAAAAGTAATAAACATAGCTGCCATCTCGCCAGGAGATTTCTAGTTCCCCTAGCTTTACACAGATTATTCCAAATTCCTCTACCTTCACAAAGGATACCCCTGTGAATCCTTGTTTAAATCGTTCAGCTTCCAAGGCAACCTGTCCAACTTTAAATTGGGATTCCAACAATTGTTCTACAATGAGTCGGGCTGGGATAGAAATGTCTTCAAAAACCCTGCGCTCACTGCGCAATTCAACAAGCATTCGCTCAAATTTTTGAACATGGATCGAACGCACCAGTTGAGCCTTCTTTAAAGCCTTTTCAAAGGTATGATATACATCTTCCAAGCATTCGAGGAGTATTGAATCTTCTTCCCGCATGATAATCCCCCCCATCCCTCCCTTTATTCAGAGAGACATTCTATAACTTCATTCTAACTGAACAACAATGATTAATAAAGCTAGATTTCCATTATTTGAGGAAATATCTTGCATTTACTTTTTCTTGCGCAAACGTTTAGACACCCTTTGAACTCTTAACTCAATCCAATCTGTTGCTACTTCAGC
>NZ_JUEE01000223.1:0-40812 GCF_000802135.1 Desulfosporosinus sp. BICA1-9 | reverse complement strand
GCTAATAATCCCATACATAACCAACTATTTAATTCCGACAATTTTTTAATTCCGCTATTTAAACCGGAGAAAGCACTATAGCCAAATACCGCTGAAATCACCAGTGTGACCGCAACTTTTACCGTCATAGAATTCTCAATACCCAGCATATTGGCGCTTACAGCCGCCATCATAGGTACAACCGTTCCTAAGGTAGTCCCTAATCCGCCTACCAGACCGATAATAACAAAGACATCGATAGCTCTGCCAAGCCATCCGTCAACCCGGTCCCCCAATATTCCCCTGCAAGCATAGCTTGGGTAGAAGTAGGGTATTTTTCTTACGTGAAGCATGTAGGCAAAGGCGATGGCCCCTGGAACAAAGATAGCCCAGGCCGTAATACCCCAGTGAAATATTCCATAAGCAATAGAGAATTGCGCAGCTTGCGCTGAGAATGCCTCACCCCAGAAAGGAGGAAACTTAAGATAAAAAATAGGCTCGGCCATGGACCAATAAACCAAACCTGCTCCGACACCGCCTGTGAACATCATCGATACCCAGCTGAAGTCTGAGAATTCAGGTTTATCATTTGATCCGCCCAATTTAACATTGCCAAATCTGCCAAAAGCCAACCAAAGTGAAAACACTACACAGCCCAAAGCAAATAATAACCATAACCAGTCCATTCTATAGGTTATAGCTTTTAAAATGATTGACACATAGGGTTGCAGTTCTTTACCCAAAAAAAGCATTGGGGCATATAACACAACGCATAAAATAGCACTGCCCCAGAAAACAACAGGATTAATACGAGCATATATACCTTTAGATTTAGGTATTTTTTCCAGTTTCTCTTGTGACAAGTTATTCACCCTTTCTTATGATTTAATCTGAGAATCGGGTTTAAAAAGATAAGTCAGCTGATAAATTCCACGTGTCTATTCATAGTATGTGTTACGAAAGAAAAATCCTTGGTTATTACCTTCTTGGTATTTTCAGGTCCGTGAAAAACAATCCTATGCTGATGCCCGCTAAGAACCTTAGGTTATCGGCCTTAATATAGCTATTTTTCACCTCACTAGACTTCAATAAAGTTTAAAATGATTTGTCAAGTAAGAATTACAAAGATATATCATGAAAAATGCATAATAATACCGTTAATCCTTTACTTTTATTCCTCCTTTGATTCAAATATTTCATTGCCCTGAAATGACCATCAAAACCTCCTTTTTATAAAAGGATTAACTTCTTTCCCACAACTTTATTGCAAGTTCTTTGCCAATTATCACACAAATTAGTATATTATCTCAGAAAGTTTAATAGCAGTGGATTATGTACGTATTTTCAAGGACTTATGCTAAGCTTTCAGGTCTCATTTATCAAACCCCGGAAAAGCATCAACTCAGAGTAATTTAAAGATTTTAACTTTTCAACCATAAATAAATAAGTCTTGATAACTCATTTAAGTCACCAAGACTTATTTTCGAAGTATTGCTGTAAGTCAGGAAGTCTTAAACTTAAATGCCAATTTGGTCTCAACGGCATTTTCTCAAATCAAATAGGCTGCAAATGATTGCCCTGCTTTCGACTTAAACCCTTTAACTAAGTTTACTATCCTCAAGAGGAATATCGACGTTGTACAATAAGAAGTCGCCCCGACAGACCAACAGCGCTGACCGCCAATCCCAAAATTAAACCAATCCAGTAACCCACTGCTCCTAATGAAGTATAGCTAGCCATGTAATACCCTGCCGGTAATCCGATAATCCAATAGGAGATGAACGCCGTTATAAACGTCACGTTAACATCTTTATAGCCACGTAAAGCCCCCTGAATCGGGGCGGCAATCGCATCCGATAATTGAAAGAACAAGGCATAAATGAGAAACTGTTGGGCCATTTGAATGACTTCAGTTTCCCGGGAATACAAATTGGCTACTTGCTCGCTAAAGATTAATAGAATAATTGCACAAAGTCCGGCCATTGCTAAGGACATCCCCATGCCTAAAAAGCTGTATTGTCGAGCATCCTTGTGTCTTCCCGCACCTACTTCAAAACCGACTAAAATAGTTAAAGAAGTAGAAATGCTAAAGGGTACCATATAGAGCAATGAAGCAAAATTCATAGCTGCCTGATGAGCTGCAATGGTTACAGTATTATAATTACTCATCAGTAAAGCAACCACTGCAAATATACTGACCTCCACAAAGATAGCAAACCCGATAGGTAAACCTATCTTTAACTGTTCACTCCATTCCTTAAGGGATACGCCAAATAAACGATCAAACACTCCATAAGTTGCGAAGGATTCCATCCGCAAAATGATGGTCAAGGCAATAAGAAGTAGACACCAGTAAGTAATCGCAGAGGCAACGCCTGCTCCAACTCCGCCTAAAGCTGGGACACCAAGTTTTCCGAAAATCAGAATAAAATTCAAAGCAATATTTATTGGCAATGAAAGTATGGCAATCATCATCGTGACACGAGTCTTCCCTAAGGCATCGATAAAGGAACGTAGAACCTGGTATATAAACAGTGCTGGAATTCCACAGGCTAGAGCTAACAAGTAATAACGCGAAATACGACGCACTGTATCTTCTAAACCCATCAAAGATAGCACAGAGTCTAAGCAAAGTGCTCCCCCAATAATCACTAAAACTGAAATTGCCATGGCCAAATAGATTCCCTGGACGACCTTGGCCGCAATCTTTTCACTGCGTTTAGCACCGATCAGCTGAGCTACGATGGGAGTCACCGCCACTAAAATTCCACCCAATCCGGCACCGATGGGTACCCATAAACTTGAACCAATTGCTACCCCGGCTAAGTCTGCTGTACTCGCTTGTCCGGACATCACGGTATCAAAAAAATTCATCGAGAACATTGTTACCTGGGCAACTAAGACAGGCCATAAAATCACAAATAATTGTCTCATCTTTTGCAGTAAGGTAAATGTCTGTTTCATCCTTAAATACTCATTCTTTCTCAAATTCAAATTTTAATTTAGCTTCGATTTGATCCTCCCAAGTTAGATAAGCCGCGAAAGATTTACCCGATTTAGATTTAAACCCTTTAATAAGGGGAGTTTTCCCTTTCTTCAACAGGCTTTTAACTTGGTTCGGGGTAAGCACCTTACCACAGATCGGGGTCTTCCAGAGCACAAAACGGCATCCTGCTCGCCAATTCGCGCACCCGAACCCCTTTTGCCCTTCGATCACGTCCCCACCACATTTTGGACACTTGCCAAACCCTTCGGTCTGGAGTTCACTTTTCTCTCTTTTTTCTTTGCCAGATTCCTCTAACTTATTAAGCTTAGCCTTCTCTTCCGTTGATCCAGGGTGATTCTGAGCTTTAGTAGGCTTCTTGCGGGGAGCTTTTGCCCCTTCCCCTTTTCCTTTCCCTGTCCCTCCTGTCCTAGAAGTCGTCTGACCATCTGCTGTTGGGGCAAGGGCTAGAGGGGTTTTCCCATGGGAATGTTCAAAAGAGCGCAGTTCCTGGATAATTCGACCTATCGCTTCTTCAACATCCGTCATATACTGTTGGATGCTCAATTCTCCCTTTTCCACTTTAGAAAGATTGAATTCCATTTGTCCTGTCATCTCGGCACTGATCAGAAGCTGGGCCTGAGGAAGTCGTTCCTTGATCAGACGAATCAGCTCGATCCCTTTTTGGGTCGGCTTTAAGGCCTTCTGTTCTTGAAGGATATATCCCCTATCGATGAGGTTTTCCATAATCGCTGGTCGGGTTGCGACAGTGCCCAAGCCTTTACCTTTCAATTGCTGACGGAGCACCTCATCATCAATCTGCTTGCCTGCGCCTTCCATGGCCTTGAGCAGGTCTCCCTGGGTAAAGCGTTTCGGCGGTTTAGTACTTTTTTCTTCGCTAAACACACGTTTCGTGCGCACCTCTTCCCCTTTGCTCAAGGGTGGTAGGGAGGCGTTTTCGTCATCTGCCTGTTCACTGTCGTTTTTCTTCTTGGTTTTACGAGTATTTGCCTCGTCTAATTCATCGGGTCCATAAACTTTTTTCCAGCCGGGACTCAGCAGTACTTTGCCTTTGGTACGAAACTGCTCCCCCTCGACCAATGTCACCACCTCTGTTTGGTGATATTTAGCAGGCGGAAACCAGACAGCCAAAAATTGGCGAGCGATTAAGTCATACAGGTTCTGTTCTTCACGACTAAGTCTCTCGAGGGCAACCTTCTCTGTCGTCGGAATGATGGCATGATGGGCTGTGATCGTATTAATAACGCGTTTCCCCTTAGGTACACCCAAAAGACTGGCCTCGTCCACCCAATTCGTGTAGGGTTCTTGGCGTATCGCTTGCAGGTGTTCCGGTAACTTGGGTATAAGGTCCTCAGAAAGATAGGCGCAGTCGGTTCGAGGATAGGTTATAGCCTTTTTCTCATACAGGGATTGTGCCAATTGGAGAACTTTTTCCACACTAAAGCCAAATTTCTTTGAGGCAGCAATCGTTAAGGAGGTCAAATCAAAGAGTAGCGGTGCCGGTTCCTGGACATCCTTCTGTTCCATTTTTGATAGTTTCCCTGTTTTACCTTGAGTTTTGGCTACAATGCTCTCGGCTATTTGGGGATCAGTAAGACGTTTCGACTCCTCACGTGGATCGAACCACTTGCCAAGGTACTCCCCTTGGGAGGTCACAAACTCTGCTCGGACTTCAAAGAAGGGCTGAGCTACAAAGCGTTCAATCTCCCATTCTCTTTCAACGATTAAGGCCAGAGTCGGGGTCTGCACTCTGCCTATGGAAATGACATTGGGTTTTTTGCGTACAGCATCAAAGCTGCCAAACAAGGCGGTAAACCCTTCGGTCAGATTCATGCCAAAATCCCAATCTGCAAAGGCTCGACCATTCCCAGCAGCTGCTAAGCCAGCCACAGCTTCTGCAGGACGGAGACTCTTTAAACCCTCTCGAATCGCCGCAGTCGTCAGCGAGGAAATCCAGAGTCTTGATAATGGCTTACTGCACTTCGAGGCATCCCATACTTCTTGAAAGAGCAACTGCCCTTCCCGGTCCGCGTCAGTTCCACAAATAACCTCTCCGATATCTGAAGACTTTAACCACTGCTGGATGACTTGGTATTGTTTAGCCGCCCCCGCTTTGACCACCCGACGAAAGGTCTGCAGACTCGGTAAGACCGGCAGACGATTTAGACTCCAGCGTTTCCCTACCCGCTCTAAATCCATATATGCTTCCGGACGCTCTAGCTCCAAAAGGTGGCCATAGCACCAGGTAATTACATACTGTTCATTTTCTAAATACCCGTCGCCTCGACCTCTAACTCCTAAGGCCGTTGCATATTCACGGGCTTGCGACGGTTTTTCCGCGACAATAAGTGTTTTTCCCATGCCTTAGCCTCTCTTTATCTAAAATATTAACCCAACTAAGATGAATCTAATCATAACGAATCTACTAAGAACTATAACACCAATTATATAGGAATAGACAGCTGCTTGACTGCTTGATTAACATTTTTTCTAGAGATGAACCAAAAATATTTGAGATAAAAATTTAATGATGTGTGAAAAGACTAAAAGAGCCTCCACAACCGTGAGACTCTTTCTGGTAAAGTATGCTTTTTCTGTGACTTACAGCTTTCTATAGCTTATCAGACCATGGTATAAACATTTCAATCCACGCCCCCATATGGGGAGCGCCTCAGGTAACGGTCATCAAGGAGTTGTTGTAGATTCTCAAATTGAATCTGAATCCTTTCCCCACCTCCCGCTGCATAGGGGTGCTAATTGATACGATGCCAGAGAGTATAGGGAGATAGATATATGATTTGACTTATTTCTGACGCGGGCTGCGTTTCAGGAAATCGGTGGCCATCTCATCGAGAGAGCACCAGCGAACGCCTTCATGCTTATTGATGTGTTCAATCAGCCGTTCATGTGCCAAAATGCATTGGGGACGGCCGCTGACATCAGGATGGATGGTCATTGGGAACACAGCGTAGTCATTTTCGCGATAACAGTAGTCAAACTGATCCTGCCACATGCCGAAAATATCCCGGGGATTTGCAAAGCCAAAGCTATTGGGGCTCTTTTTAATAAACATCATGGGGGGTAGATCGTCAAGATACCAGTTGGCTGGAATCTCCACCAAATCTATCTCATGGCCTCTAACCAAAGGTTTCATCCAATCCTTTGCTTCACCAGAATAATTGATTTTCGTCCATGAGTCGCCTACGCGCACATAATAGGGATGAAAATCATCATGCATCAGACTGTGATCATATTTAATTCCATATTTCATTAGCAACTCATTGGTAACATTGGAAAATTCCCACCAGGGAGCTACATATCCGGTAGGGTTTTTGCCGGTCAGTTTTTGATAGAGTTCAAGACTGTAAACCAAGACATCTTCTTCCTGCTTGGGAGTCATTGCGAGAGGGTTCTCATGGGAATAGCCATGGAGCCCAACTTCATGTCCGGCATCCACGATCATTTTCATTTGTTCCGGGAATGTCTCGATGGAATGGCCGGGGGCAAAAAAAGTCGCAGTTATATTATACTTTTGGAATAGTTTCAATATACGGGGAACACCTACTTCGCCTGCAAAAAGACCTCTGGAAATATCGTCCGGGGAATCCTCACCGGAGTAAGAGCCGAGCCACCCTGCTACTGCGTCAATATCAACTCCATAACCAACTAATATTTCCTTCTGAGCCATTTTATACATCCTCCTTTTTGATTTTTGCTGGCGTTTCCTACCACCAAGTACGTAAATAGGGACTCCAGTCAATAATATCTTTCTCATCATAAGCATTACCCGGGGGTTGATTGCAGCCGTTAATTTCGACGCATTGACCGGCAGCGATGTTATCCGTACATCGACAGCATCGTAAATAGCGTTCAGAATTTCCGGTACCGCCGGGTTTAAGGCCATATCTCCGAAATTCCAAGTAAAGGCGTAACTACTTTTATTTTTTTCACAAACACTTGTGCGGATTGAGCAAGCCCACCTAAATATTAGGTGGGCTCTTGGCACTAATATCCTTTTAGGTGGATATGTCTTCCAAAGAAGTCCCCGGTTTGATTTTGCGAGCCGCTAGGATCATGAGGCCTGACAGCAACAATGGCACCACTCCCGATGCAACCGCTCCTAGAATAACGTTATTACTCGTGGCTCCGACGATCACTGAAAATATCGCTGAACCAATTATTGCTCCTAATGGACCCATGGAGTTAACGAAAGCAGAGGCTGTTCCACGTATACGAGTTGGAAACGACTCCGCAATATAAGAAAAGAAAGCGGAATATGACCCTATCAGAAAGAACAATCCTAAAGAATAGGTGATCGTAACTGCTACGATACTTTGGGCCCATAGTACCATAAATCCGTAGCTTACTCCTGCAAGTAGCCAAGATACAGCACATGTTCCGCGGCGCCCCACACGGTCGCCTATCCAACCTAAAACAATATAACCAACATAAGATAATGCGTTAGAGAATACCAGCATAAAGAGGGAGTTAGTAAAAGTAATTCCTTTACCTTGTACCAAAATTGTCGTGCCTAATACCAGAAATGTCTGGCACGCGAACCAGTTGAGTAAAAACGCCAAGGATACGGAAATGGTTTGCCGTCTGATATCAGATGCAAAAAGTTGACCGAAAGTAAACTTCTGTATCTTGTCAACAGCAACCCCATATTTTTCACCGAATTCCTTTGCCTCGGCATGCCGTTCGGCTTTAATGAGCTTTCGTGCATGTTGCATGGCTTCGAAACGCGGAGATTCCTTAAGTTTGAATGATAGTATTACGATTATGACTGCCGGAAAAACTGCAATCGCAAATACGCCGCGCCATCCGACTGCATTTAGAGTTAATGCTGTCATTAACGAAGCAAACAATACGCCTATCGGCCAACCACCTTGCACAAACGAATATAAGAATCCCCGTTCCTTTTCATTATATATCTCTGAAAGATAAGTAGTGTTGACCGCTTGTTCAGCATAACCCATCCCTGAGAGACTGCGCACCAGTACTAAGTAAATCGGACTGAAAGTAAGAGCGGTAAGCAAAGAACTCAGCGCAGCAAAGACCGTCGTTATTACCATTGATTTTTTTCGACCTAAAGTATCAATCATAGGACCAACCAATAACGAGATAATAAAGATTCCGACTGATACAAAGGTTACGATTCTAGCGCTATATGCAGTTGTCCATTTAAATTCTATTGCCATTACGGGTAGCAATGTTCCGAAAAGGATATAATCATAAACAGAAAACATCCAAGCAAAAAAGGCTACAATCGATGAATAGGTAATATCCTTTTTCCTAATTACTGTAGGGTTAAAGCCACCAGGTTGTAACTGCGTCGCCACAAAAAATTCCTCCTCAATATTATATAGCCTCTCGGCATTCGCCGAAGCAGTCGGGACAACTTTCACTTTTCCAAAACGTCCCCACAATTGAGCGATGTGGGATATATTTGAGTATGGCGCCAAAGGTCCGGAACCTCGTGATCCGTCTTCCATGTTTCGTGCGTACCTTCTTTTTCTCATGACAAATTAGATTACAAAAATACCGAGCCATTTATTAACCTTAACAATCGAAGTAAGAAGAATACTAAAACCGGAGGAGATATCCGAATTTCGCCGAAAGGTATTCCCGTTTGCTCAGCTAATTTTTCCAAAAATTCCTCGCTACTCGGAAAAATGGACGTCAATCTCTAACCGTCGCTCATCCATTGAACTCTCCAATAAGCGAGAAAAGATTGACTAGAAGTTGATTGAACTTCAGAGTTATGCAAACGTGGTTTTCCGCTGACTCACTTGTATTAATTGTCCTTTTGATGACCTGTTTGAGAATAGCGGTATATAATTTCTCCCTCTGTTATATCTGTCATTATCGGTATCTTATTATGCCTGCCTTTCATTATCCCCCTTTCTGTTTATTTTTTTAAAATTAAAAGTTTACTCAGCACTGAAAAGCTCCTACGTTTGCAATCCATTAGACACCTCCTATCTATATTTACTTAAATTGCAATTATCATGCCACTTTGTAGAGAACTAAAAAAAAGCCGCCAAACCCCGATAATTCCTTACCCTTATATACTGAAATATTACTGTTTTAAATCTTTATGGAGGTGAGTCAGTTAAATATCTCAATAACATTTAACATAATGTTCAAAACTATTACATAATTTAAACATGATTAAATTTTCAGATTTTTATGGAGGTGATAAATTCTTTAATTCCGTTTATACAATGTCAATTTTTAGACAAATAACTTTTATCTTTTATCTTCTTCCACAAGGTCGTTCTACTTATCCCTAAGATCTGGGCGATTTCAGCCTTATTCTTTACCACTGATTGCAATTGCTTAATGACCTCGTATTCAATATCATTCAAACTTGCCGAATTTTCTATAACATTTTTTCCGGATTTTTCTATTAAGATTGCTAAACTTCTCTCTGATTCGAATTTTTCAAATTCCGCAGTATATTCTTCCTTAAAGACGGTTTCCAAGAAAGATGAGTCAACGAATGTGTCCTCAGCAATAATTACGCAACGTTGAATTAGATTTTCCAATTCCCTGATATTACCTGGCCATGAATATTGGAGAAACCATTTCCATAAAGTTGGATGAAATTGCTCAATTTTCTTATCAAATCGAGCATTAAATACCTTTAAATAATAGTTAATTAAATGTGGGATATCCTCTTTTCTCTCTCTTAAAGAAGGAATCTTTAGGCATAAAACGTTCAACCGAAAAAATAAATCGCGTCTAAATTTTCCTTCCTCAACCATTTGTTTTAAGTCCTCATTCGTTGCTGCAATAATTCTTACGTCAATTGGGATATTTTTATCCCCACCAATCCGCCTTACTTCTTTTTCCTGGAGGACACGTAAAAGATGTGCTTGCAGGTTTAGAGGAACTGTTCCTATTTCGTCCAAAAAGATCGTTCCACAATGTGCTAATTCAAAAAGACCGATATTACCACCTTTTTTGGCGCCTGTAAAGGCTCCTTCTTCATACCCATATAATTCACTTTCCAACAAATTATCGGGTAAAGTTGCACAATTAACCGCCACGAACGGACCATGTTTACGAGGACTAAACTGATGCAAACTTTGCGCAAGGAGTTCCTTTCCTGTGCCACTTTCTCCAGTGACAAGCACTGTAGAATCTGTAGCTCCATATTTTTTTGCTTGTTCCAAAACTTCACGCATAGCCTTACTTTCAGTAACGATGTTGTTAACTGAAAACTTTACAACAAGACCTTTCTTGTGTAACTCCTTACGAATTTTCTGTTCCATGTTCTGAATTGTAGTAACATCCTGAAAAACGTAAACAGATCCTAAGATCTCCTCTTCCAACTTAATCATTGTTTTTCTGACAACGAATCGAGAGTTCCTAATTTTCTTTATTTGATCTATTTCCATACTATCCTTACTGAAAATGTCAAAATTCCTTGTCAAGTTCACTAATTCATCAATTGTTATACCTTTTACCTGCGAGAGATCCAAATCAAAAATCCTTTGGGCTACAGAGTTAAATAAAGTTACGTTATTTAACCGATCGAAGGCAATTATACCTTCATAAGCAGAATTAATAATCGTTTTAAGTTCTTCTTCATGAGCCTTCTGTTTTTTTATAACGTCCAAAATAGCTTGAGCTCTTTGCAACGCTTGGATGACAGCCCTGCGGCTGGAATGAATCAAACCACCATTCATTCCATATGATTGTGACAATGTTACTCCATATTGCCCGCCCCCAACCAAAACATCAGTACCATCGTGATAGGCTTTCTCGACTTGTTCAACAATATGTTGACGACTTGTATATAGATATTGTCTAACTTGAATGTCAAGAATTTTTTCGATTAGTTCGAAATCATAATCTATTTGGTAGTATTTATAAGCTAAAAATCCAATACTACGCTTATTTTTGCTTTTAGCTTCCCACATGGATCGTAAAAGGTCGAAATCAGTCCCCTCAATAATAATTACTGGTATGTCTATTGTTTCTTTAATAGCTTCCGCTGTACCCCCCCGGCTAATGATAACCTCTATCTCCCCGTTGTTCTGTACTTTTTCCCTTACTGACTTAGCTGCATTATCTAAGATTTCCTCGATGACAATAATTTCGATATTTAAATCTACAGCTACTTCTCGGATCAAGTTTGTCATTTCCGAATATGACGAGGTAACAAGTATCTGAGCACCCATAGAACAATCCTCCTTGTAATGGTCGAGTACTTTCGAATACCCTCGATGTCCGGAATAACTAGATTCTATGGCTAGATTTTTTTTTGGTTTCCTCCAAAAAATATTTCTAATACATTTTACTGATTATACCATTATGGTTTAGATGACTATTGGCTTTTGTTAATCCCAAAATCGGTGTATGGATATTATTTACTATTTAATAATCCAGACCGGGAAGCTTAGTGATATCCGCACTCCCCACTACATGCTCAACATAGGAAGCAGCGCGATAAAGCTTCGCTTCTTCTCCTTGACGTCCCACAAATTGTACGTTAGCAGCATTGTTATCTTTGTTAAACGCGACCGGTATAGTCAAACCGGGCATTCCAAGATAGTTGCCCCACCATGTGTACCGGGTATTCGGCTCGTAAATCGGTACTTTTTGTCCGTTCAGAGTTATTTCACGCTCCATTTGACCGCAGGGAAAAGCACCCATTGTTGGCGTAAACATGAAGTCGCAGCCATCCATCAGGTCAAGGAAAATCTTCATTAAATCTTTCTGCATCTCTATATCTTTGAAGAATTCGCTTGCAGGAATATCTCCTGCCTTCATTCTGTCATACATTTCAGACTCTATCTGGTCGCCACGTTCTGCTAAAATATAAGCATGGTTGTAAATGGCGCCTACCATGAATATCTGCTGATGAGCCTTACGATATGTGGACAAGTCAGGCATCTCTACCTCTTTAACCTTGGCTCCGCCCTCTTTCAGAATTTCCAAGGCCTTAGTATACTGTTCGGTCAGCCAGTATTCAACATCATCATAACAGAACTTTGTCGGGACACAGATTATCATGCCTTCAGCACTTCTCGTTATCTCTTTTGCGAAGTTCTGCGACGGAGCATTGAACGAGTACTCGTATCTCGGGTCGTAGCCTGATGCAGCGGAAAGTACAAGCGCGTTGTCATAGACATTGCGGGTTGAGACACCTAAATGGTCAACCATCTTATGAGCAGAAGCCGAACAATAATAGCTTATACGTCCGAATGTCGGCTTAATGCCTACTACGCCGCAGAAAGCCGCAGGAATTCTAACGGAGCCACCCTGATCTGTGCCAATAGAGAAAGCGGATATGCCAGCCGCCACCGAAGCTCCGGAACCGCAGCTGCTGCCACCCGGTACCTTCTCCAGGTTGCGCGGGTTACGGGTGGCACCAAACAAGGAAACATCGCCGGTTGTGCCCATCGCGAGCTGTGATGTATTGGATTTCCCCATTAAAACGGCGCCTGCCGCGCTAAGCATTTCAACCACAGCAGAATCGTGCTCTTTGTAGTTATCATGATAAGCTTTGCAGCCCATTGTTGTAGCTGTTCCCTTAACATCGATCAAATCTTTTACATTATAAGGGATACCGCAAAGAGGGCTACATTTCTCATTACCCATAAATTTCTTTTCGGCCAGCTTAGCCTCTTTCATAGCCCTTTCTTCCGTAAAAAGAACAATGGAGTTTATCTGCGGCTGAGAGTCCTTGGCAAGCTTTAGCATTTTCTCCGTGACTTCTACGGGTGATAATTCCTTTTTTCTGTACAGTTCACCTAGCTCGGAAATCGTGTAATCGGATATTGCCATAAATGTTCTCGCCCTCTTTTTTCAAATAGTTTTTATACCTATACTGGAACTGCGGTATGCCTGTATTTTCGGTTTATGAAACCATAGCGCTATTAGCATCAGGAAACAGAATGCGACGATAAACGAGAGGAGTGCCAAAGCACTTGCTACCTTGCTGACTGCTATGATAAGCGGTATTAATACGATGCCGCCCATTATAAAAGGTATTGCGCCCAATTGTCCGCTTATCTCGTATCCAAGCTGCTCAAAAAGTCCTGAGCCTACATTGGATCATTCTTGTGGTAACACTAAAGAGGCCGATAACAGCTGCGGCCCCCTTAGTGTTTTCAACAGGCGGTATTTCTCCGGAAAAATTATTCAGCTCGTAATTATTATTTATAAGCAGGTTGTGATTTAACGAACTCGCCAAACCCAGGTTCCACAAGCAGTTTGTCGTCTTTAACAACAACCTTGCCTCTGAGCATTGTGAGCACCGGCCAGCCCTTAAGCTCCCAACCCTCGTACAGGCACCAGTCGGACCAGGACGGAGTTGTCTTGGCGGACAATTTCTTGGTTTTGTTCAGGTCGACGATGATGATATCCGCGTCGGAACCGGGCGCCAGCATACCCTTCTTAGGAGCATAGCCATGGATCTTTGCGGTATTATAAGAACTCATACGGACGACATCCGGCATGGTAAGGTGGCCTTTATTCACAAACTCGCTCAATACGAGAGGCAGCATCAGGCCTGCGCTGGACCAGTCAAGGATCATGTTCCAGATGTTGCCGTCCTTTTTCTTGTCAGCATACATGCTGTTGGCGCTGTCAGTAGCCAATACATCGTATTCGCCTCTTTTCAGGTTCTCTAAGCAGCCGTCTCTGTCTTTGTGGCTTCTGATAGGCGGGTTAATCTTGCCCAGAAGTGGCTCTTTGAGGTTCTTGCCTTCATAATCAAGGATACAATATTGAGGCATACCTTCCATATATACCTTGTTGCCCCGCAGCCTAAACTCACGGGCAATATCCGTAACCCGGGCAACGCTGCTGTGTACCTGATATATTGGGGATTTCAAGAATTCTGCAATCTCGCAGGCGGTAAAGAAATCTATTTCTTCAGCAATATTGGGTCTGGCATCAGCCCATGTTTTCAGTGTATTTGTATGCCTGAACTCGGGCTCGACACGGACTACCATTTCTACATTCTCAGCGTGGAACATAGGCAGACCGCCGACTTTCTTAATTTCTTTAATACCCTCATAAAGATATCCGTTGTCGATATTGCAGTTCATTAAGCCAATACTTTCAGCAAACTTGCCCTTATATGCTAGGAAGAACTTGTAGGAATTAATACCCATTGCAGAAAGTTCCGGTATCTTTGTCAAATCATCATCAGTTAGAAGAGCCGCATACATTCCTACGTCACCATAAGCATAGCTTTTAATAGGATCTTTCATCATCTTAACTACATCCATGATCGGATAGTTCCCGACACCGCACTGCATCATCATCGTGTTGCCGCCGATCAGTCCTGCGCCTGTTTCGGATTTAAGGTCGCCGTTATAATCAACGAACATGCCTATGTGGTTATGCGGGTCGATGCAGCCGGGCATAACATAGTTGCCTTTAGCGTCAATCACTTCTTTTGCCTGCCCCAGATTATACCCTATGGCCGCAATTATCCCGTTCTCGATTGCTACATCGGCTTCCAATACGTCGGTATGGGTTACGACTTTTCCATTTTTAATGATACTATCCAACATCTTGATTTCCTCCTCGATTTTCTTTTTTATCATTTTTCATACTCTTTTAAATGGTGGAAGTTAATCGCGGTAGTATCTTACGTCATGATTCCCTCCTTCCAAATCTTTATATTTTTAAGTTTGATTGAAGCTTAACATGGTGGGGTAAGCGCTTCAAGCACTTTACGGTGTTAGTCATTGTCTGTCATTGACATAATGCGTAAGCGCATATTGTAGTAGGTTGGCAACCTGGTGCAACACGTTCTTGTAAAGCATTTCTGAAACTCGGATGGGTAAAACCTTGAGTCTTCGGGAGATCTGGCTGTGACGGATGCTCTCTAAACCGATGGCTTCTCTAAGCCCTGTGCTATTGAGACTGGAGCCAATCTCTCGCAAAGCCAGGTATTCATGGAGTTGGGCATTACAGATCAGCAGAGCGAGTTGGGGCGTCTGAAGTTTCTGAGCCTTTCGATCGGACATTTAACAAATACTTTTATGCACTGATTGACAGTATAATTAATTGGTACTATTATTCTTAATATATAAAATATTTTGCAATATTTTATATATTAAGTTGTTTTGTGTGTATTGATGCCTTCTACTACATTACAAAGCATTTATCACTAAATGTTATGAGGGGGATTTTATACAGTGAGCCATATAAACGAAAGGCAGGTAGACTTATGACTTTTTCGAATAAGCTAATTTACCTGATGAACTTGACTGGGACAACGAACAGCAAGCTTGCAAAATCTCTTTGTGTGGACCCCTCTCTGGTGTGGCGCTGGCGTAAGGGTACGCGTTGCCCATTGAACAACCATGAGATAATGGTAGCCTTAGGAAACTATTTTGCTGGTCACCTCACTATGGAGTACCAGAAGAAGGAATTTCATATACTGATGGGACTAGATCTGTCCAAATACGACATAAATCAAATGATCTATCCTGAGTTATTGACACTCTGGCTTAGGGAGGACGAGTACTGTTCCGCTATTGCAGAACATAGGTCTATTAAGCAGACATATTGGCAGGTGGAAAGCTGTTATCAAGCAATGTCGTCCCTATTTGAATCGTACCGGGCTTCGGGGGGCGCATCCTCTCTGTCGCTGCTTATCGACGAACCTTTTGAGAAAGCAAAGCGTATTATGGAGTCATTTTTGCATGTTGCATCACGTTTTGCCACTATTTTCAAAAGTTTGAAGTCATTCAGGATAGTATTACGGCAGGACGTACCCCCATCCTACCTGCAGAGCCTGATCAGCACCACATCTACCACCTGCTGCGAAATACAAAAGAGAATCGAGTGGTTTTACTTCCCATATTCCCAAAATATGTTCGAGCATTTCTTCTTAATATTTGAAAACGTAGGTGCCGTAGTTTCCAGCGCTTTTTTATCTGAAAACGTCTCTGTATCGACAGTGAGCAAAAAAGTCACGCTGCACAGAATTATCGAGGATTTCAACTTGCTGCTTAAAATATGTGATATTATTCCTGCCGATCTCATTTACGACGAGGAACAATATCTGAATAATCCCCTGGCTTTTATCAACCGACAGCTTCTACACGCTTTTAATGTCGGATTATTCGAGAGCCTTCGTACCCTGTCGGGCGAGTTCCAATACGATGAGGTGAAGTTTGGAAGGATTTTTGATTACAATGATTCATTCATGTTTAATTATAATGCTCTTTTTATTGCCGATAGCAAAGGTATTACGCAGCGGGTAAAAGGAGCTTGCGAAGATCTGTGGGGTATGCGTCCGACCGACATGGTAGGGTTAAGCGCCTTCGAGATGGAGCTTAACGGTAATTACTACCCATCCGCCACGCGATTGGTATTGGAAAACCATAAGCAGATATGTACTTTCCAGTCCACTAAGACGGGAAGAAATTTGCTGGTACTGGGCACACCAATTATAGATCGAAGCGGCAATATAACGCATGTGGTCAACCTGACAAGAGATATTACCGAGCAAAACATTCTTTCGAAAACAATGTAATCATAGCATCCCTATAATACCCCCGACGTCAAGACACGAATCAAAGAATTTTTAAGTTAGTCCCCTTTCGTATTTAATATAAATACAGATCATAAGACCCTTGAAAATAGCAAGAAACCGCTACCATTCTCCACTGTTGCAGAGGTGCTGGTCAATATGTCCATAGCCCGGATTGCGTTGGTTTTATCGATTAAGGTTACCCTCTAAATGTTCACTTGCGTAATTAACTAAACCACCGACGGCCATTATTTTCCCATGAACTCCGGGAACGAAGCGGCTTGGTAGTGGAATCATAATCTTCGAACACATGCTTTGCTAATTCAACAGGGTCGGTGAGGTTACAGTAACGACCGGCTATGATTACATCCTCTTGGCGAAGAAAATGGACCCTGCGATAGGCTTCAAGCTGTTCAAACGCAATAATAATATCCGCTTCTCCAGGTTCGATGACAGGCGAGTGAACTTCTTCACCCATTCATCTCTATTCGATTAACTCCAACACTCTCGGTATATTCAGAAAGTCGCTTATCCTTTGCTTCCACTACTAACCGCCGAGCGCGACCATAAGCCGGTAACATAACGTACTTCAGAGCTTATGCCATACTCGTAGGCTCCCTGGCAATGGCTTCATTGCCCGTCATTAACATCTTCATACTTCAATATTTCTCCTCTCTTAGTTCTCATCGCTAAATAAGAAACACCACGGTTTAATTTAAACCGTGGTGTTTCTTATAATAGTATCCAGCCTCTGCGGTTCGTGGCATTGGCTCGTTAGAAAACACATTGCCCCTTTATTAGAGCATATCGGAGAAGCTTCCTACACATAATATACTAACTTCTAAATAGCTTGACATCAATAACACGATAAATGTTTTTACGGAAAAAATATGCGACAGTTGCTTCAGACACAATTTCATTAGTTTTAATCCTTAACCATCGAAACGAAGTAGAATTGAGTTCTTTAGAAAATTTCAAAGAGATGATCTGCAGCAAACCCATAGCAAACATAGACATGAGAACATAGCCTTCTGTAGCTTTTAGAGTTTTAACAAGGTTGTCTCTGGCGCAATTATCTGTGATTGCTTCTAAGGCTGATTCATTGATATCCTTGACATATTTATTTAACTTGGGCATGGACTTACTCCAGAAATGGTACGCGAATGCTCCAATAGTCTGTTTTAATTCTTTGAACCCAACTTCTATTTTGAAACGGTGGCTATAAAGCTCAATGATTTTCAGAGGGCATAGTTTCAATGAAGTAGATACTAAAATGGAATTAACGTCATTGTAGGATACTAAGACAAACCTTAATTTCTGATAGTGTTTCAGCCCCCATAGCAAGTCAACACTATAATAGCTTACTTCTTGCAATTGACCATATAGAAAAACTTTGGCGGTTAAAAAGGATGACTTTTCGGTTTTGAAGAGATCTTTTAGTTTGATAGAATGCCCTTTCTTAGGGTGTGGTCCTCTGCCCGAATAAGCGGGCGGCATCGCATAAGCAACCGCCGATTTCTTGGCTTTGGTTACGATTTGTAATAAGGGGTTGCCCCATTCGTCGACGAATTCCATGGCTTTCTTTAAGGCAGGAACACTGAGAAAATACCGATCTAAGAGAATTAATGAGGGCCCAATTTGAGTAACGATTTTGCCAGCTTGGGTTATGACTTGAACCACATGAGAAACTGAAAGTACTGTTGGATCGGCAAATTCACGAATTTTACTCACGCCATCTTGCACACTGGCACTTAAGGCAATACAGAAAAGTTTCGACTGGTTACCCACTAAAATCCCGACGACGCCAAACATGTGTCCGAAAATGTAGTCTGGTTTGCCCGAGTTTTCAGATTCCTGATGGAGCTTTTTAACGCCAGGCATTTTACGTCCTTCTTTAGATTGTTTGACTCCATCAGCTATGAGAATGTTCAATCCATCAACTTTTTGAATGTCTACCGACTCAGTCACTAATTTGATCCATTGTTTGGTTAACGTTTCCATGTTCCACGCTGAACTGCGGAAAAAATGAAGAAAAGTGACGTAGAACTTAGGATCAAGATTTAACTCTCTAATGATCGATGTTATTCCTAATTTATCTCCTCGTACAATGAATCCCATTATAGCTATCACAAACCAATTGAACGCATTTTTGCGGGAAAAGCAACTTCTAAAGCTCATAAGAGCTTCATCCAAAAATACTATCATACGATACACCGCCAACTATACATAGTTTTCCAGCTTATCGTATCATTTAGAGTTTTGTTTTACCAGCTTTTTTTTCAAAGCCTTTTTAGCTGTTATTTGCGAATATATACTGTATGTTTTTGTTGTTAGAACTTTTGACTGTTAAGAATAATTAATAATCGGGGCTGTTGATAGCGTACATAATTATATCCTACCTCCGGTTTACCGAGCTCTGATTCAACATTCTCAACACTTAGAAATCAGACTTAAAACTTATTTAGGATTCGAACTTTATTCCCTATTGGAAAAGGGTGAAATAGATATAGCATTTGCTTTATTTGAAAAACCCATGCCTAACATGATTATTCAAAAGTTTTATTCTGAACCAATGGTTGTCATTCGAGAAGGAAACCATTCAGAACAAGGTGATTTTATCAGTTTACTAAGCTTAGACCCCGATAATGAATTATATCATGAATGGAGTCCAACGTTTCGAACATGGTATGATCAGCATAGAAAAGATGTAAAGTTCTCCGGAATCCGTGTGGACTCAGCTGGATTAATACTTACACTGCTCAATAACCCTGGAAAATGGTCAATTATTCCTATGTCAATGGCTAGAAAATTTATAACCTTGGGAACGTTTACGTTATCTAATTTAGACGGTTCTCCTCCAGAACGCATGTACTATCAAGCCCGCCCTCGATATCCAAGTGCTAGGGTTGCAGAAAGCCTTCAAATCCTAGACTCTTGTTTAAGTATAATTCACGACAATACATATCCCGTCTTCCGCACCCATAATTTACTAAATGGTAAAGTTAGGTAATGTATTTTTCTGGACTATGCTAACGCATAAACAAGTTCACTTAAGCCTCCTCCGAACTCCAAGCAGCCAGATAAGCTTCTTGCTCCTTGGTTAATCTATCGATGGATAAACCGAGAGACTCCAGTTTCAGCATGGCTACTCTCTCATCGATCTCAGTATTAACCTGATAGACAGCAGGGGGCAATTTGTCGTGATTCAAAGCAACGTATTCTAAAGACAGCGCTTGTAAAGCAAAGGTCATGTCCATAACCTCTGCTGGATGGCCATCCCCGGCAGCAAGATTCACTAAGCGACCTTCTGCCAGTAGGTATATAGATTGACCATTGGGCAGCGTGTATTCGGTAATATTCGTCCTAGCCGTTCTTTCGGAGACGGCTATTGCTTTCAGTTGAGCAACATTAACTTCTACGTCGAAGTGTCCCGCATTACACATAATAGCACCGGATTTCATGACCACAAAGTGCTCCTGATTAATTATATTCGTGTTGCCTGTCACCGTAATAAAGAAATCTCCATACTTAGCTGCCTCAACCATTGGCATAACTTCAAAGCCATCCATCAAAGCCTCGTTTGCTTTGATAGGGTTAATTTCGCAAATGATCACCCGCGCCCCTAAGCCCTTAGCGCGTAAAGCAACTCCTTTACCACACCAGCCGTACCCTGCGACAACGGCTGTTTTACCAGCTACTACCAAGTTCGTGGTCCGCATAATTCCGTCCCAAACGGATTGTCCAGTGCCATATCGGTTATCAAATAAATACTTGCATTGAGCATCATTGACAGCGACCATCGGAAATTTCAGAACCCCATCCCGGGCCATTGAATGTAAACGCAGAACCCCGGTCGTCGTCTCTTCTGCTCCACCTTTCACTTTCTGAAGCAGTTCAGGTCGAGTTGTATGCATCGTGGAGACTAAATCTCCCCCGTCATCAATGATGAAATCAGGTTCAGTATCAAGAGCTAATTGGAGATGATGGTGAAACTCTTTGTCCGTCGCATTATACCAAGCATGTGCTCCAATCCCGCCTTGAACGAGAGCCGCTACCACATCGTCTTGAGTCGATAGTGGATTACTGGCAACTACAGTCACCTCAGCACCCCCGGCTTTGATCACCTGAGCAAGGTAAGCTGTCTTGGCCTCTAAATGTAAGCAAATCACGACTTTCTTACCTTTGAAAGGGAGTTGTTCTTCAAATTCCTTACGTACCCGATTGAGCACTTGCATACGTGGAATAACCCAATCGATTTTACGCTGTCCTTCTGGTGCCAAGGCTAAATCTCGGATGGTGTATTTTAAATTCATGTCTTAATACCCTCTTTCTAATTCTAATCTATGCCAAGAATCTACTAAATGTCCTGCTAAACCACGGGCATGTTCTTGAGTGTATTTACTGATTATACTCTATAACAGCCATCTTCTACAAAATTATCTTTATATGTGTACCTTGTCCGACTGATAAAACAACTGCGTTTATCTTTGTCCATAGCCATTTAGGTAAAAATTCCGCATTCCAGCAATATCCTCTTCAGATAACTCCACTACTCCACCCATCAGTTTTGCAAAGATGACGATTTGGGCTGACTTCTCCACGACTTGGCAAACTCTAAACGCTTCATCTAAGTTCCGTCCGACCCCGATCATTCCATGGTTGGCAAGTAAAACCGCGTTGCGGCCCTCCAAGGCTTTGACTGTGTTAGTACCAAGTTGCACTGTCCCTGGGAGGGCATACTCACTAACCCTTACCTTCCCACCCACAATTTGTACCATATCCTCAACTGCTCCTGGAACTTCCTTACGGGCGACAGCCAAGGCGGTGGCATAAGGGCTATGAGTATGCACAATAGCTTGGACATCATCCCGGGCGTTATAGATAGCTAGATGCAAAGGTAATTCAATCGAAGGCTTGTTTGTTCCGCTTATAGTATTTCCCCTGAGATCCATAACCACGATATCTTCTGGAGCTAATGTGTCGTAACTCATACCGGATGGGGTAATGGCAACATAGTCTTTCTCTGGGATCCGACAACTAATATTACCCCAAGTTCCCACTGTGAGGTTTATGGCGAGCATTTCGATCCCCTTCTCGACTACTTTTTGACAGGTTTCTAGGCGATGATCCATAGTATGTTTAATCTCCTCCATATCTTAACGAACAAGTATTACTTGCACTTAATTAGTCTTTCTAAATACATTCCCATTATAATATATTTTTAAATTACGTACTTTTAATTTAAGACAAAACTTTTACTAGAATCCATAGACATTATGCCCTATTATACCCTAAATCGATAACCTGCACCCCAAACAGTCTCTACGTATTGAGGATTTGATGGGTCACTTTCAATTTTCTCACGGATTCGGGCTATATGAACTGTAACGGTCGCTGAGTCTCCTAAAGCGTCTAATCCCCAGACACGTTCAAATAATTCTTCGCGTCCAAACACTCGATTGGGATTTTGGGCTAAATACAAAAGTAAGCCAAATTCTTTCTGGGCCAGATTTACCTCCTGGCCAAGAACGAAGACTCTTCGTGAATCAATATCTATTTTAAGCCCTCGTATCGTCAAACCATTTGTTTTGATAGCCCCTACGCTAAACCGATGTTTTAATCTCTCGTAATTCTCCAGATGTGCTTTCACCCTGGCCACTAATTCGCCTGGACTAAAGGGTTTTGTAATGTAATCATCAGCTCCAAGGCTTAACCCTTTTATCTTATCGATTTCTTCCTTTTTAGCTGAAACTAAAAGTACGGGGATATCTTTATCCTCCTTCAAGCTTCTCAAAATATCCAAGCCATCCATTCCTGGAAGCATGATGTCTAAAATCAATAAATCAACCTCGTTATCTTTAAACGCTTTTAAGCCCTCTAAGCCATTGCCACAGACACTAACCTCAAAACCGGCAACTTCAAGATAATCCTTTTGTAATTCAGCAATACTCGAGTCATCCTCGATGATTAAGATCTTTTTCATGGCTTCCTCCGTTATCATTCTTTACTAAGCGAGATCATGATACTTGTTCCCTCAGTTCCATGACTGACAGCCCAAACTCGTCCTTTATGCCCCTCAATGATCTGCTTAGCAATTGCTAGACCTAACCCGCTTCCTTTACTTCGAGCTGGGTCAGATCGATAAAAGCGATCAAAAATCCGAGACAGGTCCTCTTCACTTATCCCCGAACCATTGTCACGCAATTCTATAATAACACTGGCAAATGTTTCTCTAAGAAAAATGTTAATCTCGCCTTGCTCTTTATTCATATATTTTCGTGAATTATCAAAGATATTCATGATAACTCGTTTCATTCGTTCTCGATCGATTAAGAGATATTGCTTTTTCTGCAGTTCATTATGTAACGAAATCCGTATTTGTCTTCGTTCTAACTCCGGTTCGCTTTCGAGTAAGCAGAGTAAAAGATATTCCTCAATATCTAATCTCTCAAAATTATAGGGAATCTGTTTCAAGTCCAGCTTGGCATAGAGCAAAAGATCGTCAATCATCTGATCAATTTGATGGGTTTTTGCAGCTATTGTTCTTAAATAGCGTTCCATTTTGTCAGGATTACTGGCTATCCCATCCAAAATTCCTTCCACATAGCCCTTGATAGACGTGACAGGGGTTTTTAGGTCATGAGAAATACTTGAAATAAGCATTTTGCGGTTATCCTCATACTTCAATTGAGTTTGCACGGACTCTTTAAGTTTGATGCGCATGAGTTCTAAATCCCGGCATAACTCTTGAATTTCTTGGTCCCCTTCTTCAACAATCGGGTAATTTAGATTCCCGCGAGTAATTTCTGCAGCTGCACTTTGCAAGGAAAGTAGTGGTTTTATAATACTCTTAGAAAACTGATAGGAAACTATAAAATTGGTTAGCCCAAAGGCCAGTATGAAGGAAACAACGACAATTAGTAAGAGGCTGGTAAAGCTCGACGCAAACTTATCGACTGGCTCAAGCAGTAAGACGCTCCCCAGAGAACCTTCTTTAGACTTGAAATCAATCACTTGGACCTGATAGGATTGTTCTCCGATAATTACTGGCTCTCTTCCAGTTATGCTATTCCCTACCTCCAAACACTTGGCCACATCAATTTTAGACAAATTCTTAGAAGAGTGGATTATCTGATCATCCTTAATCAAGGCATACTCTCCCTTAATTTCAGACAACTTTTCCTGAAGGTATTTATGAAAACCTTCATCCTCTATCAACTCAGGTGATCTACTCAAAGCATTCGCCTCTTTGATCAGCTCAAACTTGATAATCGATTGCTTTTGGTATTTCTCAAAGGATATCTCGCTGCCTAATAATTTGCCGAAAATAAAAAAAGCAGCCAATGCTATTAAAACAGTAATAATCAAGGGAATAATTACTGTCGCAGCATTAGCAAAGATTAAACGTTTTTTGAGCCTCATAGCGTCACCCTAAAATTCCTTTTTATCAAAAATGTAAAACCCAGCCGTAAACAACATAATAGCAGATCCCAGCATAATAAAAAACTGGCGCACTATCTTTGCCAGGGGAAAAGAATTGACTAGAAAAAGATTATACCAGTCGAGTTGTGTCGTCAAGAGTAAACTTGAATATTGGGAAAAGATTAAACCCAGAACTTTCATGGCTAGAAATATTAGGATAGATACAAAAAAGACCGCTATTCCGCTCTTGAAAATATTGGCTAAGAGGACAATTCCTAAAGCTAAGACAAGCATAGGAAATAAACTTACAAGATAGGAAAACACAGTCCTTCCTAGGGAATCAAGGGTCGCTGAATTTGTATTAAAGATAAATCCCGCCATCATCGAAAAAATCAAGAGCAACAACAGGGCACCTAGGATAAAGAGGATTATAGCAGTGATTTTTGCCATATAAATCTTAAATCGGCTGACCGGTCGGGTTAGGGTGATACGCATGGTATTCTGTGAAAACTCTCCTGAGAAACTATCAATTGTAACTAACGCCGTAAATAACGGCAAGACGGTGTTAACAACCACTGACAAAACAAGCATGGGAAATTCTAGACTTCCCGTCCCACGGAGACCAAATCCACTTCTTACTCCAATTATCCCTATCTGTCCTATGACGATGACTGCCAGTGAAAGGAGCACGGCCACCAAGACCTTTTTCTTTTTATAGAGTTTCTCAACCTCATTAATCAGCGCTGCTTGGAACACGGCCATTTCTCTCCACCTCACTTACAAAGTAATTCTCCAGTGTTGCATAGTTTTTCAGAATGTTATGAGTACTCTCCACATTGAGTATCTTTCCATTGTAGATCACTCCGATACGGTTGCAGGTCAGCTCCACATCATGAATTAGGTGACTCGATATAAAAAACGTCGTCTGTTCATTTTCAGCTAAGTGTTGGATCAATTTCCGAATATCGATCATTCCCTCGACATCAAGCCCGTTCAGGGGTTCATCAAGTATAACAACTTTTGGTCTGGATAATACGGCAGCTGCCAGACCTAAGCGCTGCTTCATTCCTAGTGAGAACTTTTTGGGTTTCTCATTCTTGAATTTAATTAGGCCTGTAAGTTCTAGTACCTCTTCAATCCGCTTATGATCCACCTCGGGATAGTACCGAGCTAACTGTTTTAGATTATCAAAGGCACTTAGATAATGATAGGACTCAGCAATTTCAATCAGACAACCTACCTGCTTCATTGCTTTTTCAAACTCTTCAGTTACGCTATATCCGAAGATTCTTACATCTCCATGGTCTGGTCGAATTAGACCCGTCATAATTTTCATGGCAGTTGTTTTTCCTGCTCCGTTCGGACCCAGGAAACCAAAGATATCTCCTTGATAGATGTCTAGGTTGATGTCATTAATTCCCCGTCCATTCCCATAGGATTTAGTGAGATTCTTGATCTCAATAACTTTCTCCATGCTTTTTTCCATGCCTTACCTCCATCGTCAGGAACAATCTAACTGCCGGGAACTATCCCGGCAGTTTTCATTTCTGTTTTGATTTATAATTTTGTTAATCTAAATCCGGGCTAAAAGTTGAATCAAACATCAAACCACCAGGGGATGTATTCATATTATGGAGATTAAAGTTCACTTTTCCTTGATAATCACTTATATAAATATTCCCCTGCCCCTTACCACCGGATTCTGTAGTATATTCAAAATTCCCATTCCCTCTTTGGTCTTTTTCAAATTGGGCACTAAAATTGATATTACGATTATTGGTAGAGTATTCTTCAAATCCCGGCTTATACTCTTCATAATATCGCCCCACTACCGACTTATTATCCATATGCGTGATATCTACAAACCGTTCGCCGATTTTAGCAAACTTACCGTTTTTCTCAATCAGAATATCGTTTTTAAATTTGCCTACAAACTTCTCAGGATTAGTAATCTCAGACTCTGAGTAATCCTTGGCAATGTTTCTAACAACGACCTTCCCCGTAAGATCGGGCTTCGTGACAGTGGTAGAGTTGATGTCCGTTACCTTAGCTAAAGCCTCAATCGTTATGTTATGCTCCGTCCCTTGGTCATCTTTGCCTGATAGAACAACAGTCCCTAAAATGCTCTCCATCACTCCGTCTTGATTGACTTTAGCTGTACCGTTGACCTCTTTGACAAACACATCCTTGGTCAGATGAGGCACCTTGTTTTGATGACCATTAAACTCCTGTTTTAACTGAAATGAAGCGACAGCATTGACTAAAGAAGGGATTTGTACTTCAGTCAGTTTACCTGCCAGCCCTTTGCTGCCATCAGAATTTTCCGTTACAATGACATGGTCTTTGAGACTTCCGATAATAGCATCCGCAATTTTTTCCAGATCATCTGCGCTATCTTCTTTGAAGGGGTTTTTAAAGGTCGTATCTTCTCTCTCCTTAGTATACTCTGTCACATAATAGGTTGGATCACTTTCAGACACTCGGATTACCGTCGTCTTGTCTGAATAAGTCTGAGAGGTGTTGTTATATCCGCTTAGATCAACATTTGCTGATAAGCTTTCCGAAGCACCCTTTGTTCTGTCAAATTTCGTAGTTTCATTAGCGGATATCAAGGTTTTGCCATTATCCTTCATAGCCATAGAAAAGTCCATTGTGAAACTGTCAAACTTCTCACTACTTTGCTCAGCAGTTACCTTTAGAGCATCCTTAAACTCATCATACCCACTTTTACTAGCAATGTCCGCTAGGGCTGTTGTTGCCAACAACAGGGTTCCTACCGTAAAACTGACTAGCATAGTTGTTTTCTTTTTGAACTTCATCCGTACAACCCCTTATCTATTTTTCAGGAAGCTTCCTTATATATAGTTTAACATTGTGGTCTTGAATTTCTCTAAACAGGATATTAACAAATTCTAAACTCTCCTCATGACTTTCGTTATAGAAAACTGAGAAACCATAATTCAGCTATGACTTTTGAGTTTTCTATAAAGACGCAAGTTTATACTTTCTGTATAGTATAAAGAAAGAGCCGATCACGAAAGTGATCAGCTCAATTACACTATTCACTAAAACTAGAGTTGAATGGTTTATACACAACCGGTTGGTTTTGGAAGGCCTGCAATTTTACAAGCGCCTTTTCCAGGACCAGCTGGAAAGAGTTCATAAATTCTCTTTTGATTAAACCCAGTATCCTTAACCATTTTACGAACCATCGGAGCAACACCAAATTGATCATAATAATCGCGCAGATAATTAATCATGCTCCAGTGTTCTTCTGTGAGCTCTTCAACTTCCTCAGTCACTGCAAGGGCTCTTGCTACATCTTCATTCCATGCACTATGATCCTCAAGAAAACCATCTTCATCCAATTCAATTGTTAAATCGCCTACTACTAGTTGTGCCATTTTAAATTTTCCTCCTTTAGTAATGTTATTATTAAATTGATATTGTTTGGGCTTAAGATACCGGAGTTCTACCCAAACAAGTATCAAAAGACCCTCTCTACTAAGCTCTCTCTTGTCGAACCGAAACTGCAATTTTGTAGAGAATCGTGATTAACAACGCCCCAATTGCATAGACACCCAACGTCACTAAGATTTCATTAAGAGTGGGAGCGTACTCGACAATTCTTTCGAAGGAATTCGGAACAAATCCAGCAACAATTAGGATCATACCCTTATCAATCCAGTTAGCTATAATAATGGAAAGCAGGGCAATTACTAGAGTTTTTCCATTCATTCTTGTGGTTGGAAAAACGAGTAAGGCAATCCCTAAAAAGGCTAATACTGTGGCAGTCCACATAAAGGGAACTAGGTTGTTAAAGCCATCAAGACCAAAAAAGATATATCTAAGTGATGCGCTATATTCAGGAATACCACTATAGAAGGCAGTAAATAACTCTAAGATATAGAAGAAGACGTTAGCAATCATAGCATATCTGACAATCTTAACGAGGGACTGAATTGCTCCACCCTCTGGGTCAGCGTTATACTTACTGACCTTTCTAACGATTAAGCATAAAAGAATCAGAATTGCTGGACCAGCCGCAAAGGCCGATGCAAGGAAGCGCGCTGCCATAATTGCAGATAACCAGAGATGCCTACCAGGAAGACCTGCGTATAAGAAAGCTGTCACGGTATGAATACTAACAGCCCAAGGGATCGAAAGGTAGATTATTGGTTTTACCCACTTTGGCGATGGGAATCCTTTGCGTTCAGCGCTAAGAGTCGTCCACCCCACAACAATGTTTATCAAGAGGTATCCGATTAAAACACACATATCATAAAACATAACCGATCGTGGGCTCGGATACAAGATTACATTTAAGATCCGCATGGGTTGTCCTACGTCTACTACGATGAATAGCATACACATGATAACAGCTGGTATGGCTAAAAATTCACCGAGGATGACCATTTTACCGAACTTCTTAAAATCATGGAGATAATAAGGTAAGACAAGCATAACGGCCGATGCGGCAACCCCAACTAGAAAAGTAAACTGGGCAATGTACAATCCCCAAGAAACATCGCGGCTCATGCCAGTTACACCCAAACCGTTGTTATACTGATTCATATAAGCATAGAACCCTACGGCGATAACAGCCAGTAATAGTGAAACCCAGATCCAATACCGTTTGCTACCCGATAGTGCTGTCTCAAGCATGGTCGTCACCCCCTATTAGGTAGTAAACGCTCGGCTGGGTTCCCAGCTCAGGTTTACGACGAATAGTATGCTTAGTACTAACGATTTTTCGCACTTCTGAATTAGTATCCGCTAAATCTCCAAAAATCAACCCGCCATTAGACTTTGCCACACAAGCTGGTTCGAGACCCTTGGCTAAGAGTTCATAGCAGAAATTGCATTTCTCCACAACCCCTATGGTACGAGTTGGGTATTCTGTGGAAATCTCTTCAATATAGGGTCTTGGATCTTTGAAATTAAAGCTTCTGGCACCGAAGGGACAGGCACCCATACAGAATCTGCAGCCGATACAACGGTGAAAGTCCATCGCTATGATCCCATCGTTCCTTTTAAACGTGGCCTGAGTGGGGCAAGCCTTAACACAAGGAGGATTTTCACAATGATTACATAATACCATAAAAGGACTATGGATAACATGGTCATCTAGATATTGGTTATGCCCACCAGCAAAGGCATGATGGTAGTCATCTTTCCATATCCATTTAATCTCATCTTTTGTGTTTTTAAAATCAGGAACATTATGAAGACTATGACAAGCATCTGTAACCCGCTTAAAGTCCTCTTCTGTCTTGAATTTACTCATATCCACAACCATAGCCCAACGTTTAGCCGGTAAATCCTTTGAACTCTTTCCATATTCAGCAGCTTCAGCAACTTCTTTTTTTCGGAAACCGCTGATAATAAATGAACTCCCTAGTCCTAATGCAGTGATCATACCAGCTCTTCTCAGAAATTGACGTCTATTGATGCTCATTTCACTGCCTCCTTTGGCTCAAAATGGCAACTCCAACACAATGGCTTTACTGCTGAATAATCGTGGCAGGAGGCACAAAATTGAGGCGACGAGTTCGAAGAATTCAAGGTCGGGTTACTCATTCCTGTGTTGCTCGAGACTGGATTATTCAAAACAACTGGGCTCGCTGCCGTATCAGTGGCATGACATTTTAGGCAGGTATCTTGAAGACTGATTTCGTATTCTGTTCCTTTACTATTGACATAGACGGTTTGACCATCGCGTACCGCTGCTGTTCTCCAATCATTGAGCAGTTGCATGTGATTAGCCCTCATGTACTCCGGTGACTCTACACATTCTTTGTCTTTATCCGCAAGTTGCTGGATAGCAGGGGTATCCAGAGGAACATCCGGTCCCGCGTTGGCTTTCCCCATATTGTAGAAGAATGGTAGGGTGAGTAGTCCAATAAAGATAATCAGTGAGGCAATTATCTTTCCACCTTTATACATTACTCATCTCCCCCTTTTCCCGGAAGATCTTCAAAGCGCAGGTTGGTCGTTCTTTCTTTCTCGCCTTTCATCACTAAGGCATTACCTACTAACTCAGTCACACCAGTGACTCCTACACCAGGATTCCAGTAGTCCATTAGAGCAGGTAAAGCGGCTCGGTCCACTGCACAAATATTCGCCAACATGTTTACACCATGTTTTTCTTTGACATATTTAACGGCATTAGCTCGTGGGAATCCGCCTCTCATCCGCTGTTCCATATTTTCTGAGGCATTGAGTCCAGATCCGCTTCCACAGCAGAAAGTCTTCTCTCGGATTGTGTTTTCAGGCATCTCATAGAAATTATTGCAGACTGCCCTAATGATTTCCCGTGGCTCTTCGAGAAGTCCCATACCTCTGGAAGGATTACACGAATCATGATACGTCACCTTCAAGTGGTCGTTACGACTGGGGTCAAGTTTTAGTTTATTGTGTTTGATCAGGTCAGCGGTAAATTCGGAGATGTGAATCATCTTCGTGGATTTAGCATTTTCAAAGACCGTCCCGGTAATCGGAGATTTGGGAACCTCTAGGAAATCAGCTGGTCCGTGCCATGTATCCATGTACTGATTCAAGACTCTCCACATGTGACCACATTCTCCACCAAGGATCCATTTAACCCCTAATCGTTTGGCCTCTGCATAAATCTTGTAATTAAGCCTCTTAGCCATGTCATTCGAGGTGAAGAAGCCGAAGTTTCCACCCTCGGAAGCATAGGTACTCCAAGTATAGTCAAGGCCTAGTTCATGGAAAAGCATGAGGTAACCCATACAGGTTTGAATCCCCGGTTCACCTAAAAGGTCTCCTGAGGGAGTGACAAACATGATCTCGGCACCTTTTCTGTTGAAGGTTGGCTCTACCCTAACACCCGTAATATCCTCAATGTCATCAACCATTGATTCAATGTTACCAGTAATTGCATGCGGCTCCAGTCCGAGGTGATTCCCCTTCATGTAACAATTGGCAACAGGCCCCGAAATCCAATCGATGTTCAAACCCACCAAATTCAAGAGTTCTCGACCAATAATGGTAACCTCTGCTTGGTCGATACCATAAGGGCAGAAAACGGAGCAGCGACGACATTCAGTACATTGGAAAAAGTAAGACCACCATTCCTTTAAGACGTTCATATCAAGTTCTCTCGCCCCAGCTAAACGCCCAAGGAATTTCCCTGATTTAGTAAAATACCTCTTGTATACGGATCTTAGCAGTTCTGCCCTCAGAACCGGCATATTTTTAGGGTCACCTGTGGCGATATAAAAGTGACATTTATCGGCACAAGCACCACATCGAACACAAATATCCATAAAAATCTTAAAAGAGCGATATTTGCTTAATCTTTCCGCAATCCCGTCTAAAATAGTGGTTTCCCAACCCTCTGGTATTTTCCAGTCTTCGTCTGCTGGCGACCACTGTCTTGGGTTCGGTAACCCTAAGGTTAGGAGGTCCTTTTCCTTTGCTCCCCAGCAATAGGTACCCGGTTTGAACTCGACAGGTGTATCCATCCAATCCGTTGTCGGAAGAGAAAATTCTATCTTAGATAATTCTCCCGGTTTAGGAAGTTTAACTTTCGGCGCCATCTACGATCACTCCTTTTCTACCGGTATACCAGCTTTTTTCATTTTCACCCTGAATTCATCTTCGTATTGTTCATAAGTGTGTACTTTTACATCGTGATTCCAAGGATTAATGTGTCGTACCATACGATTGTTACTGATCATATTGCGAGTAGGGCTTAGGAAAACTCCACCCATATGCATTAACTTACTCATGGGGAAATAGGTGAATAGAACACTGACTAGAAATATGTGGATGAAAAACATAACACCAATTCCTGGAGGGAGAACAGGTTGAAACGTAGCTAATCCAATTGCCAATTGCTTGACGGCGACTAGATCTACTTTAAAGAAGTGACGCATCAGGACTCCTGTCGTTCCAATGCTCATAATCATGAATAGCGGAAAATAATCGGCAGGAAGTGAGATGTACTTCACTTGTGGAATGACAATCCTTCTGAGGAACAAAAACGTAACCGCAATTAAAAAGAAAGCATCTGTTAAATAAATTGCTGGTAACCCAATCTGTAAGATACCATCAATGCTTTCAATTAATTGCACAAAAAATGGAATGGGTTCCAAGAAAAATCTAAAATGTCTTACAATGATGATTAGGAACGACCAATGAAAGAACAAACTACCTAACCAAAGCCATTTTGCCGAGCCGTAGGCGAGTTCTGGGCCATTCTTACCTTCCCTTAATTCAGTCTTAGTGTTACGGAATAGTGAACGGAAAAAGAGGACTTCCATGGCCATTCTGACAATGACACCCAGTGCGCTGGTAGGGTTTTCGATCTTATTCTGTTTGATCCACGGGAGAGATTTTTGCTGTCCGATCGTTGTAGGAATACGAAACGGCACAGGAGATTGACCCCATTTGACGATTCGGTAAACGAATCCACCTACAAACATAGTAAAGGCTACATAAGGTATGATGATGCCAAACGTGTAATGCAAACTTGTTATAAACGCTCCCATGGTGGCGACTAGAATGAGAAGAATTACTGCAATGAGAGAAAACAAGACTTTCACTCTACGACCTCCTTCCTTTAATTTTGGTCTTTGTGTTCAAATTCCTGAACGGGGATCTCTGACATCAGATTCGCTTTTTTCAACAATGTAAATGTCATCCGTTTTAGCTCATCGGTCTTGAGCTCATAGATCTGTTCTCGGCACTTTACATATATATCAAAGGCAACAAGAGCCAGATCATCAATTTTGGATTCAAACCCTAATACTGCACTTGTGATCTGGTTCTGCCTGAGTTCCTTTTCCAGTTCTTTGCGAACTATCGCTTTGAGTAAAAATATGAAGTTCAAAGCAAGTATAGTTCCATTTTCGATCACTCCTTGTAGCTAAACTTAGTTAAAAACAACTCTGTTCTTTCCAACCAAGAACACTAATGTTTGAGTCCTCCGAGTAACATAATTCAGTCGATGTTGAATGGACCCGCCCCCCCATTCAACATCGACCTTTACCCTGAGAACGTTTTCACATAAATTAGCGTCCCTACTCTCCTTAAATGATAGTTTGTCTTCAGGTGGGCTTCTAAAATATGATGCTTGTTCTAACTTACTATGTCATTAATGAATTTGTTCTTATTATCACTATCAGTCTAAGGAATTTTCCTTAGCTTGTAAAATTCTAATTTCTTATAGATCAATTAGATAATCGTATTGCTACGATAAATATTATATGCAGATCAAATAGCATAGTGTTTATAATTACGATACTTCATAGGAAGGGCTGCAAAAACCCTGCAGCCCTTCTTATTTGGTCGCATCCGGATGATCCTGATCATTCTAAACTCGACTTCTCTTCCTTATCCTAAAGCACGTTCTAAAATCTCATTGAGTCGATTTACCATTCCCCGAGGATCTATGATCAGACCTGCTGCAATTTGCGCGTTTTCGAAGATCTGTTCTGCAGCAATGGTTGCAAATGCATCTCCATTTTTGTGTGCCGTATCCAAACGCTTAATCATAGGATGGGCTGCATTTATTTCTAAAACACTGGGACCCACGTTATTTAGGTCTTTATTCACGAGCTGCATCATGCGTTGCATACTGTTTGTACCATAGGGACTGAGGACAACCGCCGGACTGTCTACCAAGCGCTTTGATTCTCGTACTTCGGTAACCTTACTACCTAGAACTTCTTTAAGCCAGCCCGTTAAGGCTGAGACATCCTCTTCAGACAGGGCTTGTTCATTTCGCTCCTTCTGTTCAGGATCGTTTAAGTTCAGATCCGCTTCGTCCGCAGAAATGAGACGTTTCCCTTCATATTCCCTGATCGCCCCAAAGATATAGTCGTCTATCGGTGCATAAGTGTAGATTACTTCTAGGTCTTTATCACGGAATATTTCCAAATAAGGACCGGATTCGATAACCTCTCGCGAAGGGCCATTAACATAATAGATTGCCTCTTGCCCTTCTTTCATTCGCCCAACATAGTCGGCCAAAGACACGAGTTCTCCAGACTGAGTTTTTGAAGACTCGAACTGCAGAAGTTTGACAAGTTCTTTTTGATGAGTGTAGTCATTAGCCGCCCCTTCTTTAAGATAGAGGTTAAACTTCTCCCAGAATTCTTTATACTTTTCAGGTTCGGAGGTTGCTTGATTCTCCAGAAACTTAAGGAAGCGGGTAGTGACAACTTTGTTAAGTTTACTGACTAAGGCACTGTCCTGCATAGTTTCTCTCGAGATGTTAAGGGGAAGCTCTTCACTGTCCATGACTCCTCTTAAGAAGCGCAACCACTCAGGCAAAACGGCTGGCGATTTTTCTTGGATAAGAACTTTTTTGCAATAAAGGTTAACACCAGGTTCAGTTCGTCCGAAACCAAACTGCTCGAAGTTTTCCTTAGGAACAAATAATAAGGTGTTAATATTTAAGGGAGCGTCCGAAGAAAAATGCAACCGTAAAAGTGGTTCATCGTGCGCATTCGCTATAAATTTATAAAACTCATTATAGTCTTCGTCAGAAATTTCATTCTTATTTTTGGTCCAGAGAGCGTCAACCGTATTTACTTTTTGGTCATTAAGCCTAATAGGATAGGGTACAAAACTCGAATACTGTTTAATAACTCTCTTGACAGTTTCTTCCTTGGCAAAATCATAAGCATCTTCTTTTAAGTGAAGAACCAGCTTAGTTCCCCTAGCACAGTCTTCCCCTTCGGTGATTGTATAACTGCCAACACCATCGGATTCCCAAACATAGCTCTCCCCTTCTTGATGATAAGAACGAGTGTAGATCGTCACCTTATCCGCAACCATAAAAGCAGAGTAAAAGCCAACCCCAAATTGACCGATCAGATTGAGATCCTTTTGATCTCCTTTAGCAGACAAGTGCTTTATAAATTCTTTGGACCCTGAGTGGGCAATGGTTCCTAAATTTTCCACCAACTCATCTTTCGTCATCCCGATTCCTGTGTCAGTAATAGTTAAGGTATGTGCATTGTCATCTGTATTAATCTGGATCTCCAATGCCAAATCCTTGTCCTTAACTTCCGGACCCGTCAGCTGGGTGTAGCGAAGTTTTTCCATGGCATCCGCCGCATTGGAAATGAGTTCTCTTAAGAAAATCTCGCGCTCAGTATAGAGAGAATGAATGACAATGTCCAATAATTGCCTGATCTCCGTTTGGAATTCTTTTGTTTCTACTACCGTACTCATTCTTTACCTCCGTCGTTTTAAAAAAAGTAGGGGACATTAATTAGTCGAGCCTCTATTCATAGTTTAATCAAATTTTGGCAAAAGTGCAAAGTCTTTTGCATAAAGTACAACGCGGCTTGGGAAAGTTCACTCTGGAGTTATCGTAGAGTTTACTTTCAGTATTTTCTCTAAACAGGCTTCAAACTTGCGATCATCTTCAGTGATTCTCTTTTTAGGCCCTTTAGTTCTTCCTCCACCACGTCGAAACTTTGCTTTTGCTTCGCGCTCCTCTAATAAAAACTCGATTTTTGAAGGGTCGAATTCACGTCCTGCAGGACTTAGGCATTTAACTTCTTTTCCTAATAACATGGCCGCTAAACCCCAATCCTGGGTCACAGCCACATCTCCGGCTTGAGCTAGATTCATGACACGAATATCCGCTTCTTGTGATGAGTCTCCAACAACTATATGATGCTCGGAAACAATATTGTGATTAAAACTGGCTACCGTCCAAACTGGAATAGCATAAGTTTGTGCTAACTTTAGGCAGATCTGGAGAACAGATTTAGGACAAGCGTCAGCATCCACAATAATTTTCATGTTTCATCGTTTTCCTTCAACCCTGTTTCCGTCTGCGTAACTTTTTTCTCTTTAAGCAGTTTGCCTAAGGCACGTTTAAAGGCTGCTTTACTCATATTCAAACGACTTTGAATTTCGAGGGGGCTGCTTTTATCGTTGAGCGCTAGAAATCCTTCATGGTTCTTGATCCCTTGGAGGATTTTCTCTGTGTCGCTCCCAATTTGAAGATGGGAAAGTTCTCTAGGGGATAAGTCAAGCTTGCCATCCTCCCTGACTCTAATAACTCGAGCCTCTACCTGGTCCCCTTCTTTGAGTTCCGAAAAATACTCATTAACTGGAATTAAGCCGAGATATAGATTGTCGACCGCTACAAACGCACCATATTCAGGATTGACTGAATAGACCGTGCCCACCACTTTATCGTTCTTTTGGTAAGGTGTATCAGCCTTAAGATACTCATAAATCTCTGTTGTAGCGCTCATCCTCTGACTCTTATCCAAATAGACTTTCACCAGATAACTCTTTCCTACTTCGATGGGGTATTTCTGTTCCTTAAAGGGCAAAAATAAGCCTCTTTCTAAACCCCAATCCAAAAAAGCTCCGATCTTCGTCTTGGCATTGACTTTGAGATAGGCCAAGTCTCCTAATTGGGCTAACGGTTTTCTAGTCGTGGCGATTAACCGTTCTTCTGAGTCTCGATAGATGAAAACCTCTAATTCGTCCCCCGCTTTAGCCCCCTCGGGTAATTGTTTAACGGGCAGAAGAATATTGTCATGACGTATACCTGTGCCAGCATCTAAGTAAGCACCAAAGGATGTAAAATTTGCGATTTTAAGCTTATGGAATTTTCCAAGTTCAATCATTTCTTATGTTTCCTTTCTAAACTTCCATTAGAATAGTTTACCATAGACAAAGATGCACCATCCATTCCCATTCATTATAGCGAAAGGGGATACATGGTGCAAAAAAAGATGTTAAAAATTTCTATAATCTTCACATGAATTTTATTCTTAATTAGTATGTCCAAAGAACTTCGCACAATATAGATTGTTGCCCATTCTTTTGTCCTAATCTCACGACGCAAAGAAAAATAAGGGCTGTAAGAAACTTCATCACAAGTTTGTTTCAGCCCTAGTATCCTATCTATTCAAGTATGTCGACGTTTAAAAGAAATCAAGTCGATCGGACTTTTCATGGCAGTTTGGTCGACAGTACTGGCAACCATTGGTACAACAAGGACCAAAGATGCTCGAAGTGGAATAATTTAAAATGTCATCCTCATCGCGTTCTTGAACATTAGTCCGGATTTCGAGGTCATTGTCATGACGAAGAGCCTTAGAATCCTCTCGTTGTGTTTTCATAAACTCGAATCTCCTTTTTAATTATTCTATGCAATCCATTTTGTTTAGAATCTTCAAATATTACCAAATTATACAAACCAAGAGTTAAGCTATCTATTTTCGGAGCCAGCGATCTAAGGCAAACTTGTTCGTTTCACGATTTAAATCGGCTAGACTCGTAGTCAAGGGTATCTCCTTAGGACAAGCGCGAACACAGTTCTGTGAATTACCGCAGTCCGCTATTCCGCCCTCGTCAAGCAATGGTTCCAAGCGTTCATGTTTGTTCATCTCTCCTGTAGGATGCGCATTAAAGAGTCGAACCTGAGAAATAGCAGACGGTCCAATAAATTTGGACCTGGAATTTACTTGGGGGCAAGCTTCCATACAGCATCCACAGGTCATACATTTTGACAGTTCGTAGGCCCACTGGCGCTTCACTTCTGCCATACGCGGGCCGGATCCTAAATTATAAGTTCCATCAATCGGAATCCAAGCATGAACTGTTTTCAAATGATCGAACATGATTTGCCTATCAACCATAAGATCACGTACCACAGGGAATTTTGTCAGTGGTTCAAGGACAATCGGTTGTGGCAGTTGGTCTATTAGAGCCGAGCAAGCTTGTTTCCCTTGTCCGTTGATATTCATAGTACAGGCCCCGCAAACTTCCTCAAGACAGTTACATTCCCAAACCACAGGGGTCGTCTTCTTACCTTCAGAGGTTACTGGTTTTTTCTGAATTTCCATTAAACAAGAAATAACATTCAGTTTCTCTCTATAGGGAATATCAAACTCTTCCCAACGACTTTGCTTATCAGGTCCGTCTTGACGACGGATCTTAAAACGTATTGTTTTTTGTTGTTCAGCCATCTTAAATACACCTCCTACTTCTCTAATTAATAGTGACGTGGACGCGGTGGAATCAAGGATACGTCAACGTCTTCATAACTGAGTTCTGGGCCAAGGGGTGTCCAAGCCGCAATGGTTGTCTTTAGGAAATTCACATCATCACGCTCCGGATACTCCGGTTTATAATGTCCACCCCTGCTCTCATTGCGGCGTAAGGCACCCAAAGTAACAACTCTTGCCAATTCCAACATGTTCCAGAGTTGACGGATGAACGTCCCTTCTTGGGTTCCCCATTCAACGGTATCGCTCCTGCCAATATTATGCCAGCGTTTCATGAGTTCCTGAAGGAATAGGTCGGTTTCCGCCAGTTTATCATTGTAGCGTACGACGGTCACATTCAACGTCATAATATCGCCTAGTTCTTTGTGAAGATAATAGGGGTTTTCTGTCCCTTTCATAGCCAGGATCTTCGTCCACTGCTCCTCTTGAAGTTTCTTCTCCTTCAAAAAGGCTGGCTCAGTGCCGCTTGGGGTTTGAAGCTTATTTTTCTTAATGTACTGCATTACTTTAGGTCCAGCGACCATTCCCCCGTAGATTGCAGAAAGCAACGAGTTCGCTCCTAGACGGTTTGCCCCATGGTATTGATATTCACATTCCCCAGCAGCAAAAAGTCCAGGAATATTCGTCATCTGGTCGTAATCGACCCAGAGTCCACCCATGGAATAGTGAACAGCAGGGAAAATTCGCATGGGTACTTTCTTAGGATCATCACCAACGAACTTTTCATAGATTTCCAGGATTCCCCCCAGTTTGACTTGCAAGACCACCGGATCAATATGCGACAGATCGAGGTAAACCATGTTCTCCCCATTAATCCCCAGACCTTGATCAAAGACCACTTCATAAATAGCTCGAGTTGCAATATCGCGAGGAACAAGATTTCCGTAATCAGGAAACATCTCTTCAAGGAAATACCATGGTTTTCCATCTTTGTAAGTCCAGACTCGTCCGCCTTCGCCACGGGCTGATTCGGACATCAGCCTGAGCTTGTCATCGCCGGGAATTGCCGTAGGGTGGATCTGAATAAATTCCCCATTGGCATACTTTACGCCTTGTTGATATAACGCTGAGACAGCGCTTCCCGTACAAATCGTCGAGTTTGTGCTTTTACCAAAGACCGCGCCCGGTCCCCCAGTTGCAATAATCACGGCGTCCGCAGCAAAGGACTGAATGCTCATCGTTCGAAGGTCTTGAGCGACAATCCCTTTACAGATTCCTTCATCGAGCACAGTCGAGAGCAATTCCCACTGTTCGAATTTTTGTACCATTCCTTCGACTTCATAACGACGAACCTGCTCATCCAGGGCATAGAGCAGTTGCTGACCTGTTGTGGCCCCAGCAAAGGCTGTCCTATGAAATTTGGTCCCTCCAAAACGTCGGAAATCAAGCAACCCTTCCGGCGTACGGCTAAACATTACACCCATCCTATCCATCAAGTGAATAATCCCTGGTGCTTCATCACACATAGCTTTCACTGGCGGTTGATTAGCCAGAAAATCTCCTCCGTACACCGTATCATCAAAGTGAAGCCAGGTAGAGTCCCCTTCGCCTTTGGTATTGACTGCACCATTAATGCCTCCCTGGGCACATACTGAATGGGAACGTTTAACGGGTACTAACGAGAATAAGTCGACGTGCGTGCCGGCTTCGGCCATCTTGATCGTAGCCATCAGTCCAGCAAGTCCACCTCCTACAACGATGACTTTACTCATCCCTTGAACCTCCTAATTATTGATTTGATTAAATATAAGTATGAATAATAGAGTTTTCTTTACTTCAGGAAGGCGGAAATATCAAATAAACCGATCGCAGTTAAGACAAAGAACACTGCGGCCAATGAATACGACCATACTTTTTGAGAATGAGGTCCAATCGTTAAACCCCAAGTAATGGCAAAGGCCCATAAGCCATTCGTGAAATGGAAAATCGCAAAGATCACACCTAAAGCATAAAATAAAAGTCCTAAGGGTTGACTCAGGAATTGTTGTAGTGCGGCAAAATTGGCTTCGCCAAAACGCAAAAGATAGACATGAATAACAACAAATATAACGGTATAAAGACCTGAGATCCGTTGGATAATATAGAACCAGTTCCGAGCATAGTTGTATCTAAGAATGTTGCTTTGCCCAGTATAAACCACCCAGGTTCCATAAATGGCATGGATTGCTATAGGAATAAAAATCACGATCAATTCGATCAGGAAAATCCCTGGAAAACTTTGCATAGTATGAATAATCCGGTCATACAGTTCCGGACCCCCAAGAGCTGTTAAATTGAGAACCATGTGAAACATTAAAAAAAAGCCAATCGGGACTAATCCTAATAAAGAATGGACTCTTCGAATTAAAAAATGATAGGGTTTTTGTGTAGTACTCATACTCTCAATCCTCCTCCAAATAAATTTGATACAATCTTGCTCTGTCAATTTTTAGCTTAGTTCTATATCTCCCTCCATTTGCAAGTCAAAAATCTTAAGGAACACTTATTATTAAGCAATCTTTGTGCCAATATAATAGAATAAAATTAATTTTCAGACATTATTTTAGAAAAAAAATCAACCCCGCATGATTACTCAGCTTCCAGTAAAATAGTTGTTAGTTTATACCAGCCTAAGAGCTATACTGCTTATCATCCGTTGAGCCTGGACGACAAAAGTGTTTATAATTTCTAGAATTTAGACATGAATATTCTAAATTCTAGAAATTAAGTCAGGAATCAGCCTTAATCCCATTCAAGTCACGACATTGTCTTTAGTTTATTATAGAGCGTCGCCAGGGATATCTTTAAGGCCTTGGCGGCTTGTTTTTTTCCTTCTACAGTATCCCCGTATTGTTTTAAGGCCAAACGGATCAGCTGCTTTTCCATTTGTTCAAGGG
>NZ_JUEE01000222.1:0-6855 GCF_000802135.1 Desulfosporosinus sp. BICA1-9 | reverse complement strand
CCGTTAGGCTACTATTAGGGCTCTCTGCCATATGCCGAGAACGGCACTTAGGCAGGTCACGTTTGACGCTCCATATAGTGTCTCCATACGTAGGTATCCGGTTGGTCTATACCCTGCTTACCGCAGGTGCGTCAATGGGCCTGCTTATACCCAATCCTTTTTATATTGGGGATACCCATTGATACCGGGGTTAATTCCGGCAGCGCCTCAAGCCACAGACCCGGATTCAGCCCATAGGCTTTACCATATATGGCCTGACTCGCCAGGCTACTCGACAGCAATTGCAGTCTAATCCTGACTTTACCGACATGCTGTTGTCCCCCAGAGGCTTTCGCATAAAGTTAGTCGGTTGTCTTACATCGCAATGCAGGAGCGATGATTTCTAGGAAATATATATGAAGCGCACAACGTGCGCACATAAGGAGATGAAAACAATGGAAAAAAATCGTTATGAACGTGGTCTACAAAAATTATCAGAAGTCGATGGTATCGGTGGGGAAAATGTAATTGAGTCATTACAGGACATCGCTCCGGATCTGGGAAGATATATCATTGAATTTGCGTTCGGGGATATCTACAGCAGCGAAGGACTGAATCTCCAGGAGAGGGAACTGATCACCATTTCCAGCCTGCTTACTTCAGGCTGTTGTGAGCCGCAGTTGGAGGTTCATATCAATGGAGCATTGAATGTGGGTGTTGCACCTGAAAAAGTGATCGAAACATTTTTGCAGTGCGTCCCTTATACCGGCTTTCCGAAGGTGCTCAATGCAGTTGCGGTTGCAAAAAAAGTCTTTACCAACCGGAAAATAACGCTCCGAAAAAAATAGGAGCAGATACTTAAAAACATTCAATAATAAGCTGTCACGCCGTAAGCCGTCCATTCAACAATGGGCGGCTTTTTTCGCGGGTGTGTCGCATGTAGACTATGACAAGGAGGTACACCATGGCATATATACATTTTACCGATGAACAGAAGCAACGTGCAAACTCTGTTGATCTCGTTGACTTTCTTCGAAGACAGGGAGAGCAGCTCATACGTTCAGGCAGAGAGTGGAGGTGGGGGCGTCATGACAGTGTAACTGTCTGGGGCAATCAGTGGTTTCGGCACAGCAGCAGGCAAGGCGGTCTCACTATCGACTTTGTGCAGGAGTTCTATGGGCTGCCATTTCCTGGAGCAACTACAAAGCATGGCATCCTATGCTCTTCTTGCAATTCAGGAGCAATACCGTCAGCTTGAAAAGCCGGTACTCATAGAACAATTAACCAAGCAGCTTTATAAGAGCTATCATCCCCATCATGATAAAGGCAAGCTGAGAGTAAAGGCAGATGACATTCAACAGAACATCACTGCTATGAATGATCAGCTCCATATGGTCGGCATCCGTACCCTTGATGACAAGCAAAAACTAATTTCATCCTATCTGAGTCTTGCGCTTAATTGTGTGAAGACTCATATTTTTATTGACCTGGAAGGCCAAGAGCAGGAAATTATAATGCAACAAATATCAAATTTAAATCAAACCAACGGTAAACAAGTGATTTGTGAAGAGACTTCACTGACCCAATATAATCTATCATAAGGGAGAATGAGATCATGGAAAACAACCACTTTAAACCCGAATGTCCACTCTTGGGTAAGGATGGAAATATTTTTAATCTTGTAGGCATTCCCTCAAGAACCCTAAAGGAAAATGATATTGGTGAAAAAGCCCGTGAGATGTGGGACCGGGTCATGGAATCCGGCAGCTACGATGAAGCTCTGAATATCATCGGTGAATATGTCACCATTGTCGGAGATGAAGCGAAGATGGATGACGAAAGCTTTCAAAAATGGAATAAGGAAATACAGAAAAAGCCATGTGCCAATAAAAAACGGGTACATGGTTTTTCTTTTAAAAGGAGGGGTGAAATGGGATACTTTTCATCACTTTATGCATCAGAGCTTCCACATCGAGCTGTTGCTGTTTATATGTACTTGCATGATCGTGCTGACAAGGACGGCAAGTGTTATCCGGCGATTGGTACCATCGCTAAGGAGCTGAAGCTGTCAAGAAGCACCGTAAAAAGAGCCATCGTAGACCTTGAAAAGATAGGACATCTTCGCAAGGAAAATAGGTGGCTGGAAAACGGCGGCATAAGCAGTAACATGTATTATGTGAAGCTCTGAAAAATCTTACATTTAAACCAAGGGGGTGGTCTGCTCATTTGATGAACTATAGTACAGTTCACAGTGAGCTATGCAGTGAACTACCCACTCTAAGAAATAACCTAACATCAGAAAAGAAACAAATAGTCATATTACTAAGTCATAAAGGGAACATTTGAACACAGCGTCGGGAATACTCAAAGATTGAACATGTATTAAACTAATTTTACAAAAGTATTTGATTAGTATGAGTCATAACGTTATTTTTATAGTAGAAATGGAAAATTTCGGCGAAGGGAATAACCCAACGCTCCTTCAATGAATGTTGAGGAGGTTACTGGTTTTTGTGTTTTCCTAGATGAAAATTGAAAGAATGATATTATTAGGCGAAATTGCAATTGTGGCGCAGAGGAGGGGTTTGTTTCCATCTTTGTTAAGGTTTATTTTTATTGAACAAGTGGCAAAGATTGCAAACGACTACAAATTAGATAAACTAGAGTGTAAGCACTACACTCACTGACAAGATAACCTTACGTGACTTTAGGTCATTTATGCACCATCATGGAGTGAACTAGTAAGGATAAAGAGACTTAGATTAATGGTTAGGAGCAAACACACATGCCAAAGGCACTATTAATATTCTTGAGTGCGATTCTTTTTCTCTGGCCTATAACGGGATGTTCAACGTTAACAAAGGAGAACGTCGTTCCTCTCACTCAGGAAGATCAAAACCCGGTTACCGCTAAAATGGATGTGACTTCACCTGTCTATACGTTTAGCTATGATCGTAGGATGGATCCAGCAGAGGATGTGAAAATGTATGCGACTTTCCTGAAGTACTTAGAAACAGCAACAGGTTATAATTTCGAACTTCGACCCATGACTCCAAACCAAAATCTAATTGAGGAACTGGGAACAGGACGGGTGGATATTGCGGCGATAGGTACGCTTAGTTACTTAAAAGCTCATCAAAAGTATGGAGTTCGTGCTGTTGTTCGAGGCATAACGGAACAAGGTAAAGCAGAGTACAGAGCTCTAATAATTACTTCGACCAACAGCAAACTCCGCTCCCTACGCGATTTACTGGGCAAAACCTTTACCTTCGGTTCAGATACCTCTACACAAGGTTACCTCATTCCGTTGATCATGCTTACCGAAGCAGGGGTTAACTTAACAGACCTTACGGGCTATACGTTTGCCGGTTCTCATTTCGATACGGCCAATGCGGTTATTAGTGGACGATACGCCGCAGGCGGAATACAAGATACCTTGGGACGAGAGTTGGCAAATAAAGGACTGGTCCGGATCTTAGCAGAGTCTGATGAATTTCCCAGCAGTACCATTTCAGTCTCTCCTTCTCTTCCCTCGGATGTAGTAAAAAAGCTCCAGGAAGCTCTGTTAGAGTTTGCACCCGAAGGTAAGGATAAGGGGATGCTATACCATTGGGATCAAACTGAAATGCCACTTGGCTTTGTCCCAACGGATGATCGAGACTTCGAAAAAGCAAGAACGTGGGCTGTTCGTCTCGGCTTATTTGACGGAGGGGCAGAATGAAACTTAGCAAAAAGATATCCATAGTTATTGTCGCCATTGTAACAGTGCTGGGTTTAATGACCGTACCCTTGATCAGTCATTTTGTCGGAAATGCTTTGCGCGAGACTGTGCAAGACAAGGAAATCTCCTTGGCTAAAGTCGTCGCCAGTAACCTCGCGAACCCAGTTTTAACCGGGAATTATTTAACCGTCCAAAGAAATTTGGAGGGATTAAAAGAAGATCGACAATTGTTGTATGCCTTTCTCATACTACCGGATGGCAGTATATTACATACCTTTAAGGGCAACATCTCCTCCGAACTTGTAGAACTCAATCGCCTGACGCCTAATCAATCCCATGCCATAAAATCCTTCTCCGCTGACGAAGAAAGAGTCGAAGATGGGGGAGTATTTCTCCTTGATGGCTTAAGGAGTGAACTCCATATTGGGTATAAAGAGGACTATATCCAGGCAACCTTAACACGTATTTTTAAAACGATTATAGCGCTAACTCTGGTTGGAGTAATTTTTGGTAGCTTAGCCGCAGGCTTTTTGGGCAAATATCTCTCTTCCCCGATTGAAACATTGACGACTTTAACCCGTAAAATTACGAATGGTCAACTGGATCACCGAGTAGACATTACTACCAAGGATGAAGTCGGAGAATTAGCTCATAGTTTCAATCGAATGCTGACTGCTCTAGAAGAGAGTATGTCGAAAATCAGAGTTGCCGAGGAAGAACAACGCATTAAAAACCGGGAGCTTTCGGCACTCAACGGAGTCGCGGAAACGATTCGATTGGGGCAAGATATAAACACAGTCCTCCAGGACGCGCTCGTTCAGATTGTAGAAAACCTCGCTTTAAGTGGAGGCTGGGTTCAGCTGCGTATTAGAGAGACAACAGGGATTGAGAACATAATTACCCTTGGAATCGAAGAACATATCATCCCTTGTTCGGAATGTGAATTCTGTGGGTGTGACCTTTCAAGGATTAAGCAAGGACAATGCTTATCAAAAAGTTCTTTACTTAAAGGCGGGCGAAACTACCAGGTTACAGGGGTCCCGATCTTTGTCAGTGATCGCATTTTAGGAGCGATATATCTCCTCAGTGACAAAGAGCTCATTGCCGCTGATTTGGAAACTCTGCAAACGATTGGCGGTCAGCTTGGAACCATGATTGAGAATGTAAACCTTTGGCAAGAACTAAAGGCTCGGGAAGCCAAAGTGAGCCAACTGCTAGAAAAAGTCATTGTGGCGCAAGAGGATGAACGTAAACGGATTGCCAGAGAGTTACATGACGAAACAAGCCAGTCCCTTGCTGCTTTAGCCATGCGTTTGAAAGTCTCAATGGGTTGGATTCACAAAGACACCCGCAAAGCAGAAGCTTTATTAGAGGAATCCAAGGATGAAGCAGTGCGGATTATGAGAGAACTGCATAATATCGTCTTTCATTTACGTCCCACTTTGTTGGATGATTTAGGGCTTGTTCCAGCCTTAAGATGGCTCGCTGCAAGTCGGGATTGGAAAGAACCGCTCGAAGTCGATGTTCAGGGAAACTGGTCTAAAGAAAGAATCGATCCCCAAGTGGAAACGACCTTATATCGCATTGGGCAAGAGGCGATTACCAACGCCGCAAAATACTCGCAAGCGACTTACCTAGTTATAGAATTTAAGGTTGAAGAGACTAAAGCAATACTAAAAATACAGGACAATGGAAAAGGGTTCATTTGGGACGAAAATATGTTTGAATTTGAGCAAGGGAAGAAACCTTTAGGCTTAATTGGCATGATGGAGAGGGCATCCTTAATCGGTGGACGTGTTGAAATTCATTCTGAAGTTGAGCGCGGCACTACCATTGTAGCGGTCATTCCGCTGAAAAAGGAGGATAACAGTAATGGAGAGAATTAAGGTTATGCTGGTGGATGACCATACCCTCTTTAGGGCCGGAGTCACCATGTTATTACAAATGGAATCAGATATGCAGGTCGTAGGAGAGGCTAGTGATGGGCATCTAGCCTTAGAATTAATCCTCAAATGTAGACCAGATGTGGTCGTCCTTGATATATCTATGCCTGGTCTTGATGGCATTTCTGTGGCTCGTAGTGTACTCGATCGCTTGCCGAACGCTAAACTCTTAATGGTGACTCAGCATGAAAACCGGGAATATATCCTGCGAGCCACCAAGGTAGGCGTTGCGGGGTATCTCCTGAAGAGTGCGGCGGCTGACGAATTAGTAACCGCTATAAGAGCGGTTCATAGCGGACGCAAATATTTAGATGCAACCGTTACCCAAGTCTTAATGGACGCCTGGCAGGCAGGCGAACAAGGGGAAGAATCATTGACTGATCGTGAAACGGAGGTTCTCATCTTAACTGCTCAAGGGAAAACGATGAAGATAATCGCAGAGTTATTAAATATTAGCCCCAAAACGGTTGAATTTCATCGTGCTCGTTTAACCCAAAAGCTAGGACTGAAGAATAAATCGGAGTTAGTAGCTTATGCTATTAAACAAGGTCTGGTATAGTTATTAAACTAGGGAAATCCCTAGTAGCTATCCTAGGGATTTGAGGGAAGAAGACTAGGAATCTCCTTGATATACGAGGGGATTCCTTTTTCATATACTTATATGTGAAACAAAGTATTTTCTTAAGGAGGAGATGCCAAGATGCCAACAGAGAAAAAGCGCTATGGTATGGTTATTGACACACGGAAGTGTGTTGGTTGCATGTCTTGTACCATTAGTTGCAAAATGGAAAATGGAGTCACTTATGATGGATTCCGGTCTTGGGTTGACATGACGGAACGGGGAGTGTTTCCGAAGGTCAAACGCAATTTTATTCCAAAACTATGTAACCATTGTGAAAATGCGCCTTGTGTTACGGTCTGTCCGGTTAAAGCCAGTTACAAGAATGAGGATGGAATTGTGCTGGTGAATCAAAAACGGTGTATCGGCTGCGGATACTGCATCGTAGCTTGTCCTTATTCTGCTCGTTATTTGCATGAGGGGTTAAAAGTTGCTGATAAATGTACGTTCTGTGACCACCGAGTGGAATTGGGATTAGAACCGGCCTGTGTCCACAACTGTATGGGAAAGGCACGTATATTCGGAGATCTCAATGATCCTCTGAGTGAAATTTCTCAGTATATTACATTAAATGGGGTTCAAACCCTCCGTCC